>JAIEAO010000147.1 GCA_029071345.1 Muribaculaceae bacterium
TTGCATTACAGCGTCGGCAGCGACAATCTCACTCATCCCGAACGGCTTCGTCTTGACTCGCTTCTATCGGCAATAAGTGATAAAAATGTAACGTCAATTACGGTCGAGGGTTACGCCTCTCCCGAATATGACAGCAGCTATAATCGGCTACTCTCGGCCCGCAGGGCTTCGGGAGTGATGGAAATCATAAAATCCCGGCGGATCGTGTCAGATTCGATAGTGAACGTCAGAGTGCATGGTGACGACTGGAGCGGATTGCTTCGCCTCAGTGACGGCATTCCCGCCGTGCGCACTGTGATCGACACCATTCCCGACCCGGCGGAGCGTAAGCGCGCCCTGCGGAGGCTGCCGGCATACCCGCGTATGCTCCACAGCATATATCCGCAGCTGCGCCGCGCCGAACTGACAATACTCTGCAAAGAGAATGATTTCTAATCCTCAAATAACCGATAATGATTAGTCGCAAAGGACATAACCCCGGGTGTATCCGACTTGTCGCAGGGCTGGTTTTGCTACTCTGCTTCGGGAGCTGCGCGATAGACGACGACCGCGATCTCTGTTGCGGACAACCGTCGAACGCAATGCGCTATACCTATCGTCCTCATGGCGCCGAGGAGTTTGATCTTCACATTTTCAGCTTACGCCATCTTCTTTTCGACGGCGAAGGCACATTCATCCGTGAGATCGAACCGGGTGCCGACCCCAAGCTCCAGCCCCTTTCTCTCGCGACGGGAAGATACACCATGCTGACGCTCGGCAACATGACCGGTAACAGCATCCTCAATCATGAGGAGTTTCCACAGCTTGATCAACTGCTGCTCGCGCCCGCGGCTTCATTCGAGGGCCGGAAGGGGATATTCGGCAATACCGACGAACTCTTCTGGGGCGTGCGCCACTTCGATGTGGACGAGGATGGACTGATCCATGATTTCGGTCCGGACAGGAGATGGAGCGACTACCGGGCGCCCGCCACGGAGATGAACAATATCCATTGCCATCTCACGGTGAAGGTGGAATGGAACAATATGCCCGACGGTTTCGGGGATTATGAGATGGAGCTGACGGGAGTGCCCACGGCGTGCCTCCTCGATCCCGGTGAGGCACGGAAAGCTGGAGGATTTATCGTGCCCGCGCACCATAGCACCGGCCGGCACCGCCTCCGAGTGCCGCTCGAAGGTTATGAGCTTAACACCGATTTCGTAACCTTGCGATATACCGACGATGTTATCCCGACGCTGCGAATATATTACGCCGGGGAGCAGGTCAGCCCGAATATTGATCTGAAACAAGCATTCAGGAAATGGGGATGGTATCCCTCGCAGATCCATGTGCAGGAATATGCCATAAGGGTCACGCTTTTCGCCAACGGCCGCGCCGAGGTGTCGCCGATGTTTGAGGGCACAGTCAGCGACTGGATCAACGGAGGATCGTTCTCCTGAAGTATGAAGAACAATATATGAAATGAAATAACATGACCATAGACCGGAGATATATGCAGCGGGGGTGGTTCCGGAACACCTCCCGGCGCATGATCGAAGGAACGGTATAAACTTTGAATATTAACTTAAACTGATTGAAAATGAAAAAAAGTCTTTTATTGACTTCGGTTCTTGCTGCCGGACTGCTCATCACATCGTGCAGCAGTGAGACCGTAACCGAGCCGGATATGGCAAATCTTGAGTCGGCGAACACCCTTTCGTTTACTCTTAGAATGCCCGGAGGCGAGAAAGTGAGCTATACCCGCGCCGACGACAACATGATTCACGATGCGTCGGAATACTCCATCAATAACCTGGCCCTCTATGAATACAGGATTGAGGGGGAAAACGAGACTCTGGTGAGGGTCATCAAATCTAACGGCAAGGGAAAGAATGTGCTCGACCTGACCGATAAAAATTCCGACAACAGCTATAACATCTCGATCACCGTGCCCTCCGAATATATCGGGAAAGAATTCCGTTACCGCTTTGTCGCCAATGAATCTGTGGCAGATCCCGAGGTGGATTCACCTTTCTCCGATTTCCTCGTGACCAAGGTAACACGCGAGCTCCTCGACGGTAACAGCGCGGATGCGCTCAGCTCCAACGGCATAGTAATGTCAGGCGTAGCGAAAAACGGATCAACCGACGTGATTACAATAGCTGAAGAGACAAAATGCACCGTCGAGATGGTGCGCATCGTGTCGCGTATCGACATAAAGTATGAGACTCCCAACCTGCGCCTGACATCAGTGTCGCTCCGCAATGCTCCCAAGTCGGGCTATATCTTTGCCCAGGAGGCTCTGCCTACAATCGAGAGCGGCGATTGCCTTACGCTTTTACCCCGCACAGACCTGACATTCCCCGACTTCATCAAGGATATGGAAGCGGAAGAAGGGGAGAATAAGACTGAGAAAGTGGAACTCGAGAAGGTGTTTTATCTCTATGAGCGCGCGAACTCCGAAACCGCATCGGCTATGGTGCATATCGAATATGAGGTGGACTACAACAACAAGGTTGACGACGAAGGAAACCGCGTTTACTATCACGGCTCCATCGACGTGCCGTTTGCCAAAGCCGACGGCTCGTTCGTAGACGCTATCCGCAACCATCGCTACACAATCGTGCTCGGCAACGGCAAGGAGCCGGTGGCCGGTGAGATTAAATTTAATATAATCGTCAATGACTGGATCGATGTCGCAATCGATGACGAGTTCACATCCGACGACCCGGAGGTAACTTCCGGTGAGGAAAATAATTGAAATTTACTGATTCTTTATAATTGCCAAGTTAAAAGAAATTTAATTTAAATAAGAAATTATGAAACAATATAAATTGATTCTCACACTCATGCTGGGTGTATTTCTATTGAATTCCTGTGCGCAGGAGGAGGATATCGTTACCTCCGGCTCCTATCCCGACGGAACAATCCGTTTCCGTCTCGGTGGTTCAGCCACCCGCAAGGACACTACGCGAACGGTGGCCGAGGCCAACGAGAGCGAGGTCAATTCAGTGTTGGCACTTCTCTGGAACCGTGAAGACACATCCGATTATTCTGTTATAGAATGTAAACCGCTCGGAGACGACGAATGGTCGCTGAAGGTTGAGAAAGACGCTCTCTATTATATTAAATTTGTAGCAAACGCAGATGATGCTACACGTCGGACATTGATTGATTTACCCCGCACTGAATCGGGAGCGTTTACAACAGCAGTATGCGATAATTTGCTGAGGGAAGCGGTAACAGAGCAGAGCCCTGACGGCGAAAATTTCTTAATGTATTCCAACTGTATAGTAGTTAATACAAGTGTAGTCCACGGGGCTTTTGATTTGGGAACTATAAATTTTACTCGGGGATCAGCCCGATTCGATATTGTAAATAAGGCTGACAACATAACTATTAATAAAATAACTTTCAATAACCGTACAATCAAAGGTAACATCTCTGTTCCAAATACATGGGCGTCGGAAGATGCCTGGTATGAGAATAAAAATTATAACAATCTGAATATTGCCGGAAGCAGCAAAGAGGGGGAAGCCGGGGAGTACCGTCATCAGATCTACTCATATAGAAATTACTCAAATGTGGATAATGGTAAACTTCCTTCACTTACCGTCGAATATACAGAAACAAAAGATGGAAAGTCTGAAACTCGTCAGCATACAGTAGAATTCTTAGATCCGGAGAGCGAGGGTAAGACTCCTCTCAGAATAATGGGCAATCGTCTATATACCATTACCTTAACTAAGGCGCATAAGATGAATTTTGAAGTTTCCGTATCAGATTGGGAAGCGGGGGTGGAATTCATTGGCAACAATCTCAGTCTGAATGATCTTAATATAGATTCAGAAGAGCAGCAAGAACTCAACTCACGACTCATGGTCAACCGCTTCGCGAAATATCATGTCAAGACCCTCGATCTGCCAACAAAGAAAGTGGAAATGTATGATCACTTTTCTACAGACATAAATGATTATAGCACGAATGTCAATGGGGGATGCTATTTTAACTATGATAATTTGAAAAAAGCCGGCTTACTTGACAAGTCTTCAGAATCATCAATCATTAGAGATGGGGAGGGTAAAGAATATCGAATCCCGACCGCCGGCGAAGCCCTATTGCTTGTTCCGGGAGGTAAGGCTATGTTTGACATTAATACTCCATGGCCAACTAATGTTGACGGAATGGTTACTAATCCTGTGAGTTTAATATGGAATCAATCTATGTCATATGTGACTTATCTTGAAGAAAAAGTTGCGTTTAACAATAAAGTTGAAAATGGCAATTTTATAATGGGCGATATTAATTCTCCTTCTGATGGCTTCGTATCTATGTCTCAGATTCAGTATGGCAAAGAAGAACCCACATATGCTTATTATTCGGGAACATCACTGGCTCTTAGTACAACGCCGGGTACTGTAAAAACGGGTCATCGCGTAATCTATGGAATACGTTTTGAAGGAACGAGCGAATATGCGGCCTACAGATGGGAATATGTAGTTGATAACGATAAAGCGGAAGGCTATGGTCTTATTAAGATTAAGGCCCTTCCGAGCAATCTAAAGGTTAATGTATGTGATATATTAGAAAATGAGGAATACTGGAGCAAGGATTATATCGAATATAAGTTACCGATTATTGGTATGGCTACTGCTTCAAGTAATAGAGCGTATTCTTACGAGGGCGGATTTATGATTAGTACCATGATCAGTAAAAATGAAGATATTAGGAAATGGCAGAAATCGTGGGCTTGCTTGGGTATGTGGAATTGCGGATTTAATGATCGAGTAAACTCTGGCTTGTTTGCCCCATTGCTACTAATTAGGGTTGAGGATACTGCGACTGCTCCGGCAGAATCAGGTAGGCCGATGACAAATGAATGATAATTAAGTTAAAAATAATTGTAGGTTGAAAGGATTCTGCCTTTAAAGCAGAATCCGGATCAACTGCTGCGGAGGCGGGCCGTGACGGCACACCTCCGCAGTTATATTTACCGGCGGGGTGTATCTGAATCGGTGCCGCGACTTGCATATAAATCTCATATTGAATTTTTGATGAATTTTTGACACCTAAATGAAGCCGAGATGCGAAATTTTGCTTATATTTGCAAATTAAATAATTGGGAATCTTATATATCTGATGTCTCAAATCTATTGTAAAACAAGAAACGCAATAACAATACCAAATATTTATTCATATGATTAAAAAGATGCTTAGCGCGGCTGTACTGCTTTTATCGGCAGTGGGTGTGAATGCACAGCAGCCCCAGATGCAGGAACTGCCTCTGAATCCGGCAGTGAAGCACGGAACGCTTCCTAACGGTCTGCAGTATTTCATTCTTCACAATGAAGAGCCGAAGGACAGAGCCAATTTCTACATCGCCCAGAAAGTTGGTTCAACCCTTGAGAACCAGGATCAGTTAGGACTCGCTCACTTCCTTGAGCACATGGCTTTCAACGGAACAACTAACTATCCCGGCAAAAATCTGCTCAACTATCTCCAGAGCAAGGGTATTCGCTTTGGTGCAGATATCAATGCATACACCGGATTTGACGAGACTGTTTACAACATCGATAATGTTCCCACCACCGACCAGGCTTTGATGGACAGCGTTTTGCTCGCTATCCACGACTGGAGCTGCGAGATTGCTCTGCTTGATGAGGAAATCGAAGCCGAAAGAGGTGTGATCGAAGAGGAATGGCGTTCAAGAAATGATGCCAATTCACGTTTCATCGAATATATTCTGCCGAAGGTTTACGAAGAGTATCAGTATCAGCAGACTCCTATCGGCAAGATGGAAGTTGTTAGAAACTTCAAGCCCGATGTGCTCCGCGCCTATTATAAGAAATGGTATCGTCCCGATCAGCAGGGTATCGTGATCGTCGGCGATTTCAATGCCGATGAGATGGAGAAAAAGGTGAAAGATCTTTTCTCTACAATCACTATGCCGGAAAACCCCGCTGAAAGAACGTATCCTAAGGTGAGCGACAATAAGGAACCTATCTATGCATATTATGAGGATCCCGAGATGCAGCTCCCGAGCATTATGGTATCTTTTAAATCAGATCCCATTCCGTTTGAAATGCGCAATACTCTTCCGGCTTACGCTCAAAAAGTGCTCGAACCGGTAATTGCAAAACTTATCAACAACCGCCTCAACGAGTATAACCAGAAGCCGGAATGCAAATATGCTTTTGCACGAGTATCGTTTGGCAACTTCTTGATTTCTAAAACTAAAGATGCATTCCAGATTGATGTATATGGAAAAGCAGATATGAAAGAGGCTTTTGCAGATGCAATGGCTATCATAGCCCGTGCTTGCAAGACAGGCTTCACTGATTCAGAGCTTTCACGTGTTCATGATGAGATTCTTTCCGGATATGAAAAGAGATATAACGAACGCGACAAAACAAACACAGGCGTACTTGCAAAAGGTCTTATTCGTCACTTTGTAGACAACACTCCTCAGCCAGGTATTGAGGCAGAGTACGAACTTGTTAAACAGTTCCTTCCCGCAATCCCTGTTCAGGCAATCAATCAGGCTTGCTCTCAGCTTCTCACTTCAGAGAATCAGGTCGTAATCGCTTCGCAGCCCAAGAAGGAGGGTTATGTAGTTCTTGCTAAGGAGGATGTACTTCCTATTCTCAACAACTCTTTGGCTGCTGAATATGAGGCATACGTTGATGAGGTAATCACAGATCCGTTGCTCCCCAAGGCTCCCAAGGCTGGTAAGATTAAATCTGTAACCAATGGTGCGTTCGGCACAACAGAATTCACTCTCTCAAACGGCGCTAAGGTTGTGGTTAAACCCACAGACTTCAAGTCTGACGAAATCATGATGTCTGCATTTAAGTTAGGCGGTATCCGTACTTATCCAGAATCGCAGGCCAACAATATCCTTCTTATTGAGGATGCTTTTGAGTGTAGCAAACTCGGTGCCTTCAACAGCACAACTCTCAAAAAATATCTCGCCGGTAAGAATGTATCTCTCTCTTACGAGATCGGTGCATCTTCAAACGTGTTCGACGGTTACTCTTCTGTAAAAGATCTTCCGACATTCATGGAGCTTCTTTACGCAGGCTTCACAGCCGTTAGCCCCGATGAGGAAACAATGAAGGCTTCCATTGATCAGGCTTTGTCAATCTACAAGAACAAGGATAAAGATCCCGATTATATCTTCTCCGAGAAAGTGGCTCAGGCTCGTTACGGCAACAACCCGATGTTCTATCAGGTGAATACTTCTATTCTGGAGAATTTCAACTACCTTGAAGCAGTAAAACTTATTCAGGAATCTACTGCTAACGCTGCTGACTGGACCTTCGTATTCGTAGGAAATGTAGACATCGAAACGCTCAAACCTCTCCTTGAGACTTACATCGCTTCACTCCCCGGCAAGAAATCTAAGGACGTGGCTAAGGATATAACCTCTATAAAGATGGTAAGCGGTCAGGTGATCGACTCTTACAAACAGCCGATGCACTCGCCCAAATCTCAGGTGCTCACAATCTTCTCCGGCGAGAATGTTCCTTACTCAATCGAGAACTCAATCAAGGTTTCTACAATCGGTTCACTCCTCCGTATGATCTACACCGAGACTCTCCGCGAAGAGATGGGTGGCACATACAGCCCAATAGCTTACAGCTTCATGAGCCCGATCACAGGTCAGTGGGCTGTTCTCTATCAGTATGAGACAAACGCTGAAATGCTCGGCAAGATGGAAGAGAGAGCAAATGCTGAATTCATGAAGCTTCTCAACGAAGGTGCAAAAGAGGATATGTTTGCCAAGGTTAAGGAAGCTACTCTGAAACAGTATGAGATCAACGTTCGCAAGAACAATTACTGGCTCAGCAACCTTGTTACTTATTTACGTGGATTTGACGTTATCACCAACAATCAGGCTGCTATCGAAGGTATGACTCTCGAAAGCCTTAACAGCTTCATGAAAGACCTCTACAACGGTAAGAACCGCATTCAGGTTATCATGGAAGGTGTAGAAGAGAAATAACTTTAATACTTTTTAGCACTAAGATAAAGGGCGGATAACTGATTATCCGTCCTTTTTTATTAACTTTGCGGTCAGTCAAAGTGCCTTACGGCATCGCGCACCGGCCTACGGCCGACGTTCGCTCTTTGCCGACACGCGAATATAATGATATTGGCAGAGTCGCCAATATTCATTACATTTGCATTAGAAATCTGTTAAACATAATTATATGACAAAATTCTTCAAATCGCTGACCGCAATGACTATTATGACGTTCGCGGCAACCGCTACAGGAGCAGCGTCAAATCCACTTATCGATGGATCGCAGCTTCCTTTCGGCACGATGCCGTTGTCTAAACTTACTCCGGCCCAATACGAAGAGGGTGTGATGGAGGGAATCAAACTTCAGAATCAGGAAATCGATGCAATTACGCGCCAGCGCAGTGTTCCCACTTTTGAGAATACTATCGTAGCGCTTGACCGTAGCGGCACAGTTCTAAACCGTGCTCTGCTTGCTCTCAGCAATCTTGAGAATGCATCAGGCGAGCCTGAGATGATGGAAGTTATGGCGAAAATTACTCCGGCATTGTCAGAACATTCATCAAATATTATGCTCAATGAGCAGCTTTGGAACCGCGTGAAGCAGGTATATGACAACAAGGATAAGGATACTTCTCTTACTCCCGAAGACCAACGCCTTATTGATAAGACTTATCTTTCATTTGTTCTTTCGGGCGCGGATCTGAAAGGGGAGGACCGTAAGAAATATCGCGATCTTAATTCTGAATTATCTGCTCTTACCTTGAAGTTCGGCCAGAATGTTTCAAACGACATGAAGAGCAAAGAGCGTCGGATGTGGCTTAAAGAATCAGACCTTGCCGGTATTCCTGAATCGGTAAAGGAATCTTATCGTGCCTCTGCGAAAGATGCTTTGGCTGCGGAAGGTAAGGCTGACGATGAAAGCCTCTATCTTGTTACGGTATTCGCTCCATCGTATATTCCTTTTATGAAATATGCCGAGCGCCGTGATCTCCGCGAACAGCTTTACAAACTTTATAACTCACGCAACATCGGCGGTGAATACGATAACACGGCTGTTCTTAAGGATATTGCCAACGTTCGCTTAGAGATGGCCAAACTTATGGGTAAAAAGAACTTTGCCGAGTATCAGCTCCAGAAGACTATGGCGAAGACTCCCGAAACCGTTATGGAGTTCCTTGAAAATCTGCGCGTAAACTACACCGAGCCCATGAAAGCGGAACTTAAGGAGATCGAGGATTACGCCAAAGCAACTGAAGGAAATGACTTCAAGCTTCAGGCTTGGGATTACTCTTTCTGGTCAGATAAACTTAAAAACGACCGTTATGCCTTCAATGATGAGGATATGAAGCCTTATTTTGAGCTTAACAACACCATCAAGGGTGTGTTCGGTCTGGCTACTAAACTTTACGGATATAAGTTCAAGGAAACTGACAAAATCGACAAATATCACCCCGATGTAAAGGTTTATGAGGTTTACGAGAAAGACGGTAAACTCTTGGGTATTCTTTATGCTGACTTCTATTACCGCGAAGGTAAGAGTCCGGGTGCATGGATGACAGAATTCCGCGCAGAAACTAAGGATGATAACGGTAAGAAAGAGATTCCATTGATCTCTATTGTCTGCAACTTCTCAAAACCGGTGGGCAACACTCCCGTTCTCCTTACTCCTTATGAGGTTGAGACATTCCTTCACGAGTTCGGTCACGCTCTCCACGGTCTTTCTTCCGAAGCCAAATATTCTTCATTGAGCGGTACAAACGTTGACCATGACTTCGTAGAACTTTTCTCTCAGTTCAACGAAAACTATCTTACCGAGAAAGAATATCTCGACAGCTTCGCCAAGCATTACAAAACAGGTAAGAAAATGCCGAAGGAGTTGATTGACAAATTTGTCAAAGCCTCTCAGTTCGGCGCAGCTTACGCTTGCATGCGCCAGTTAGGATTCGGATACCTCGATATGGCTTTCCACACTATCGACACTCCGCTCCGCGCATCAGCTGATCTCACAGTGTTTGAAAATAATGCTCAGGATCCGGTAAGATGTTTTGAAGCTGTTGAAGGTTGCCTTACGGCCCCCGCATTCGGACACATCTTCTCCGGCGGTTACGCAGCAGGATACTATGGCTATAAATGGGCTGAAGCCCTTGATGCCGATGCTTTTGCAGCATTCAAGGAGACCGGTATTTTCAACCAGAAAACCGCAGCTAAATTCCACAAAATGCTTCAGTCTGGCGACACTGTAGACCCGATGGAACTCTATGTAGAATTCCGCGGTAAGAAACCGACCGTAGATGCCCTCATGGAGCGAGACGGAATCAAGAAATAAACTTTATTGACCCTGATGATTAACCCCTGATATTCTTGATTGAATATCAGGGGTTAATTCGTTATTGATGTCTTGGGAATCAAGCGAAGTATTCAGCCACGACATTTTCGATGGTCTCCACATCCGGCTCTAACGCACCGGGATTGATGTCGGATCCTTTCACCATATCCATCAGCATATAGTAGTCCTTATCATCTGAATCCGTGTCGGCATCTACGATTTCAACTGCAAACGACTTCGGATCAATCTCCAACTGTGCGCTATCGCCGTATCCCTCTTCATTGTCGAGATATTCAGCAACAGCATCAATAATCGCGTTCTTAAATTCTTCCTTATTCATATCTTATATTATTGATAATTATAATCTTTCAGCGGTGCAGAGAGTAGGCTTTTCTTTCGGCCCGAGTCGGAACGCATAGATAAATTTATCCTGACCCTCCTTTACTTTCAGCTTCTTGCGCAACTCATCAGCTCCCAATGGATAATTCCGACTCACAAAATTATACCTCGATCCCTTTAGCTGCCCAAATTCCGATTTTGAAATAGTTTTATCAATCTTAAGGACGCGACCCGGAAAGTCAGTATAAAAGACATCGCAGACAAATAGGGGAGTGTTGCGTGAAACCTGTGCCAAACCTTCAAATTTATTAGTCAGTACTGATTTCTTCGGCAACTTCATTACTCCTGCATTCGGTTCATAGAGATATTTACCCGATAGGTCTTCTTCTTCAATTTTCGTTTGAACAGCCTGAGCATTAAGCTCATCGTCTGAAAACTCAATATCAGAAATAATCCCGGTGTCATCAAGATCCACAACTTTGTAACCATCGAAACGGGCATCTCTTTTAATCTGCAAAAGTAGTTCCTTACATTCACCTTTGACACAGACCGCATAAATCAACTCGAGCGACGGAACATCAGCAATCAGTTTTGTAATATCCAATACCGGAGAAACCTTAACCATAACAACTGGTGCAATATCCAAGATCTTAGGGAGCAACGTCAATATATCCGGCACACAATCTTCGAGAGAATACGTTCTGCGGTTGACAGAATCGCGACGTGCCGGGTCTACATAAACTATATCGAAATTCTCATCGATTTGAGCCAAGAATTCCTGACAATCTGTATTACAGACTTTAAAAGAGGGGAGACCTAAGACTTGGCTGTTATGTTCAAGCATCTGAGCCTTTACCGGAACAATCTCACAGACAGTAAGATCGTTGCCGTTTAAAGCCAAAGTCATTGAATCTATACCCAAACCTGCTGTCAAGTCAAGAATCCTCTTGCCTCTACCGGCCAATGATGCGTGAAAACGAGCTACACGTTCATCGGTAGCTTGTTCAGCAGCCAAAGCGTCCGGGAAAAGAAACTTATCGAAAGCGAGAAATGAAGGAATCTTTGACTGCGTCTTTCGTCTCGCCTCCAACTGGGTGATAGCAAACGGTAAAGAGAACTGAAAATCCTTGCCATGCAAAGAAAACAAGAGATTGGAAGTATCCGTATCGCGATACTTCTCCAAAAACTCAAACAACTCCTCGTTTACCCTCTCCACACTACTTATCTTTAATCCTTCAATATAGCTTTAATAATGCAAAAATAGCAAATATTCGCGAGTTGGCAAAGAGCGAAAAAGATATCCATAAAATAGCCTGCATTCAAAATATTATTCGTAAATTTGCAATTGAACATCAACGGCTTCAAAATCTGATGGCTAAAATCACCGTACAAAATACACCTATCACTATACTCTCGGTAGAGGAACAGGATTATATCTCCCTTACAGATATGGCAACTGCCAAAGAGGGAGACAATCGCTCTGCCGATATAATCAAGAACTGGCTACGCAACCGCTACACTATTGAATTTCTTGGCACATGGGAAGTGATACATAACCCCAATTTTAAAGTGGTCGAATTTGACCACTTTAGAATGAGTGCCGGACTTCCTTCTTTTGTACTTAGCGCATCTGAGTGGATAGATCGCACAAATGCAGTCGGCATAATCGTAAAGAAAGGTCGATATGGTGGTACTTACGCACATAAGGATATAGCGTTTGAATTTGGGTCGGCCATAAGTGTGCCGTTCAAACTTTATCTAATAGAGGAATTTCAGCGACTTAAAACCGAGGAACAAAAATTGCTTGGTTGGTCAGCAAAACGAGAATTGTCGAAAATCAACTACCGTATTCACACTGATGCGATAAAGACTCATTTACTCCCGGCAGAAATCACACGCGAACAGGCTGCGTATGTCTATGCAGATGAAGCCGATGTGCTCAATGTAGCCATGTTCGGTAAGACGGCTCGCCAATGGCGAGAAGAAAATCCGGATTTGAAAGGCAATATCCGTGACTACGCTTCAATCAACGAACTTATATGCCTTTCAAACATGGAGAACTTAAATGCTGTGTTTATCGAACAAGATATTCCGCAGAGCGAGCGACTTATGAAACTGAATCAAATAGCTATACATCAAATGAGTATATTGGGGAGTGATAACAGCGGTAGAAAGTTGCTTAAATGAAGAAGAGGTAGTGATGTAGTGTAACTTGAACCAGCCCCCCAAATGGGCTACTATAAATTTATTCGGCTAATCGGAAGCCAATGGTCGGAGACTTGAAATTTGGATTACTTACGAAACGGCAAGCAGGTTTATTATAATTCAATAGATTAGCATAGTTACCGCCACGGATTTACCGCTAAGTTTGTTAAGTTTCTTGATAAACAGCTGGATGTCGTTCCATGAAACATTCTCCACAGGTAAATCTGACCCCTTGAAAATGCTTGGATTATTACCCATAACAGCCTCCCATAACTCCTGAGTCACCTCATATTTGCCTATCTGATAAGCGTTCAATGTCACCTCATGCTTAGGGGTCTCATAAGCATGTTTAGCCTCGTTGGTATCTAACGCCATTGTGAACGTTCCGCCATCCACAGCAACCATCTCAATATCAGGTAAATCATTAGGCAGTGCAGAGAGAAGAAGGCTCTGCATCATCCCTATAATAATCACAAATAGTTTTCTCATGGCTGTTATCTATAATCGGTTTCGATTAAGTCAGATGATCCGGATTTAGGTTTCAATGCATTAGAATCAATCTTTACACCCACCTGCCACCCGTTCGCAGAGAGCGCTCCCATAGGATTATCTATCATGGCACGTCGGGCGCGCAGTATATCCTTGCGATTCTGTCTCTCATATTTCTCAGACCCATAGACATTCTTGATCTGTTTGGCTGACGGTTCGATACCATCGGCATAAAAACCTATTCCGTCTCCAGTGGTAGCTTCAAGAATTAACCCCGGTAGCCCTCTAAACTTCCATGGCCCATCCTGAATTGGAATCTCCGGCGTAAACCATACCGTCCACACTCGGCCATGATAGTCAGTAGTTGCCTGAATACATTCATATCCAAGCACATTCTTTGTGCTGTCTCCTATTTCCCACACCATCTCTGAGAACGGCTCAGTATAGTATACATGATCCCTCAGGAGCATATCATACACCGTTAATGTAGAATCCGGAGTGGACTTAATCACATAATCCGTCACCTTTTTTCGAGGAAGTTTATCCATAGTAATCTGACCTTGGCCGATCATGGCTTGCAAAGCAGCCTCCTGTGTTTTCTTGTAATTGGCAAGCCCTTCAGGTGTGGAAGTCAGGGAATCAATCTCTTCTGATTGCGGATTAAAAAACTTGGATAGCGTGGAATTAGCCAATAGATGATACTTATTATTCTTTTCCACTCCATTTGCGTAAAAGGAACGCATATTATAGCTAACCTCGATGTCAGCAGTTTGTGCCATTGCTGTAATTGACACTGAGCACATGATAATAGATGTGAGTAGTCTTTTCATTTTCTTAGGGATATTGAGATTAGAAACTCTCGGCCTCGGAGCCAACGCTGGCTTTCGAAAGATGAGAGCTGATTATAGGTTGTGTAATTATATGTACGCTGATTAAAGATGTTGCTCAATGTAGCGGACAGCTCCAGTCGTTTGGTGAGTTTATAGATTACCTTTGTGTCGAGCAGAAATACATTCTTGAACTGGCCCGTAGCAATTTCGTTTCGGTAATGTTCGCCACTTATGTGCCACTCCCATTTCTTGTGGGGCATAAGGTTGAAAAGAAGCTCGTTCTCCATATTGCCGAGCCATGATGCGTTTGTGCCGTTCATGACAAGACAGCTCGATGCCCATTCAAAACGATAATCAAAGCTTAGCCAGCGGATAGGTGCACCATTAATTTTGATGCCGGCAGACCACAATGTAGACACCGAATTGACGTTGCTATTTTCTGACATCAGATGCGATTCATTTCGGCTGAACGAGCCGTTTACGTTTGCGCTGCCTCGCATGAAGTCGAGCGTCTTACCAATGTTTCCGTTTGCCATCAGCATCTGCCCCTCGCTTTGGGCATTGGAATAGGAATAGATCACATAATCGCCGTAAAGTTGTTGCGCCAGTGTATAGGGTCGATTGCTCCATGACTGCAACACCATCGCATTTGCAAATATTCCGTGACGTGTATGTTTGTATGAGAGTCTGCCGGATACTCGGTGAGAGGATGAATTATAGTAATCGTCAACTCCGCGACGGAACGATCGGTAGTTTGTCATTATATAACCGGGTTGGATCATATTGAGATCCATAGGTGAACGACCCGTGCCACCGCTAACACTCATTGAGAAGCGGTTGTTAGGTTTCCAGTTCATACTCAAAGAGGGAGAGAAATAAACCTCGGTTCGGTTGGCAATTGCCTTATCGAAGGTATAGCGTGCGAAACTGACGGGGGCATTGAGCGTGAAGTTAATACGCCTCACCCAATATTCGAATTTAGGTATGGTATACACCGTGAAATAGTTGGTGTTCAGCACATTTATTGTTACGCCCGGTATTTCTTCTGGCATATCGGGGAGTTCAGTGTTAAGCGATCGGAAATAACCCTTGATTCCCCCTTCAAGACTGATTGTAATACCCTTGACGGAGAAAGCGTAAACGGCACTCTCGTTGGTATAAAAAGCATGATCTTTGACGTGCTGACGCATAAAACCGTCATTCATCGATACGGAAAGCGTCTGCGGTAATGACTCCCATTCGTTTTTACTTATAAACGTGACAAGATGCTTTCCTCTGAAACGCTTTATAAGTTTGAAGTCATTACCGACATAATAATCGGGAAGGGATGCCGTCTGGTTGTTAGGCAAGGAACCTGTAACACCGAGACTAACATTATCCCAGTCAATGTTAGTTATTAGTGTATTGTTGATAAACGCAGTCTTTTGGTTCAATTCATAGATGAGTTTTCCCGATAGGGAGTGTGAGCGGTCAACGCCGTTACGATCTTCGGTAATGACACGGTTGCCATCGTTGAGAAAATAGGTTGTTTTATTGGCAGCTTCCGCTGCAACGTGGTTGAAGGAGTAGTCAACCTGTGCCTTAAACTCACCATGGGGTAGCTTCCATAAGGAATTTGTGGAAACAAGAGCCGATCGGTTGAACAGTGTGCGTTTTCTGCTGAGATTAGGTACGCCGGGCAATGACACACTCACATAACGGCGCAGATCTGTTCCACGGCGCGAAGCGAAAAAGTCCGTAGCTTGTACCGATAAGTCTTCACCGATGTTGTTGGTCTTGATTGTCGTTATATTCTGGAAACCGGGCATAACAGCCATTGCGAACAGCTCGCCAGACCATATCGCCCCGTCAGGTTGCCAAGAATAACCGCCCCCGGCGTTTCCATGGAACGTCCATGTAGCCTTTGCCTTATTCTTCAGTTTGAGATTGATAGCGGCTTTGTCAGAGAAAGATATGCCGGAAAGCACCTGCATCGGTTGATGATTCTCCATCACTTCGACAGCTCCCACATCTTCATGACTTATACCGTTGGTTGCTATTCCGTATTTCCCACCAAGCAAGTCGGAACCTTCAATATAGAACTTGTTGATATCTTCCCCTTGATATTGTATCTTACCCGAGCTTTCCACATTGATTCCGGGCATACGTTTCAGCACGTCACCAATCGATCTATCCTGTGCCTGAGCAAAACTCCCTACATTGTAGGTTATAGTATCTCCCTGCTCCCTAATGCGATCAGCCTTGACCGTTACTTCTTTTAGTAAAGTTGATCCCGGTTCAAGTTGAACAATGAGCGGGAACGAGACGCTATCAAGAGGAAAAGATTTCTTGGCAAACCCCATCATCGTCACATCAAGGCGACATCCCTCAACCGAAGATACACTCACCTCGAAACTACCGTTTGCTTTTGATGATGCGAATTTCTTAATCTTTCCGTCAGCACCTTTGATGATAACAGAAGCCCCGGTCAATGGCGCATTGTTTCCTTTATCAACGACCTTTCCTGATACATTGACTTCTGCGACGGCACTGACCGCAATAAATAAGAATATTATATATATTATTATTCGCTTCATAGGTCGTGAGGATAATTGGTTTCCTCTTTGTCTCGGTGTTGTTCTTTATCTTTTGCTTCTATTTGGGCATCCTTACCACCGAACATGGCTGCCATCTTCGATGCAAAATTAGAATTTGCATATTTCCACCAACTGTTGAAGAATTTGTCGCGGGTAACTTTTCTTACGCCACGTTTCTCACGGTAGCATAAAAATCCTACCTCAGCAAGCCCCGTTTGCTTGAGTCCGTTGGCTATGAAATGGTATTCATTATGGTTGTCTACCGCTTCGAGTACTAACCCTGGAAGGCCACACAATTTCCAGGGCACATCCTGAATAGGAATCTCAGGTGTGAACCACGCAGTCCATAGTCGGCCGCGATAGTTTGTAGTAGCCTTGAAACACTGGTAACCGATAATTTCTTTAGTCTCATCTGTTATTATCCATTCCGGCTTCTCCCAATCTTCCTCATAACTCCAGTCCTGCATCTCAAAGTAAGCAGTTTCAGTAACTTTTCCTTCTGGATAATTCTTATATATGAAACTGTCATACCGCCCGCTCCGTTCGAGTGAAGTTCTGTCATGTTCTTTAGGATCCTTCTCGAATGATGCTTTTTCCATCAGCCAAAATAGATCGGGCGCACAAAACATTAGGCTGTCTCTGTTAAATTTAGGCACCGAGCAATAGCGTGACATACTTTTCCCAATACGAAGCATGGTTTCTTCCTTAAAGTAGTTGGTATCTCGCTTAGTAGTGTCTGTAACCTCAGTTCGAGTATAATGCACCTCAAGCAGGGTCGGTTCGCTATCCCTAACCCAGTTGACAGCATTAGCCACTAAGGAAGTATAAAATATTAACAGAAATATTGATATTCTTTTCATATCATTTATCGTATTAATGGTAGTCTGTTTCAAGGAAATCTAATTTTGTGAAATTCTGCTTTTGCTGCTTTGGTGCTTCCATATCAATTTTACTCCCATCCGGAGTATTCATTATCAAGGCTCTTGAAATAGAAGACGCATTTTTGCGATATTCGACATACGCTTTTAGCATATCAATCCTATTCATCTTATCATATCGTGTTGGTTGATAGATAGGGAACATCTCTTGATCACAATTCTCAATAGCGGTTGCAATGAAACTATATTGCCCCGTGTAATCAGAAGCTTCAAGTATAAGACCGGGTAGACCACAAAGTTTCCAAGGACCATCTTGAAGAGGAATTTCAGGTGCGAACCATGCTGTCCAATGACGGCCATGATAATCTGTATCAGCTCTTACACACTCATAACCGAGAATATTTTTCGTTGAATCCGTTAATACCCATTCAATTTCCTTAAAAAGTTCATTATAATAACCTTGCTCACCAAGTCCATAGGTATCATAAACAGTTGTTACGCTGTCTCGAAGAGACTTATAAACATATAATTGTCCTTTTCTTCGAGGAATTGCTGAGTCATCTCCATTCTTGATGTATTGATCTACACCTATTGTCATGAGATGATTATGCAATTTACGTCCCTGCGGTGTAGAATCAAGCGAGTCGAGGAATTCATTATTGTAATTGTAATATTTTGAGCAATTCGAGTTGGCAAGTAAGGTATAATTAAAGACTCGCTCCGTAATCTCTCCATCGCTTTGTAGAAAAGGATGATGATAGTCATAATTCACCTTGATTTCAGCCAGCGGATAATTCTTATTTTGTTTTTTAGCAACGACTCCAAAAGCACAACATACAAATAACAACATCGGAATTAAGCGATATAATCCCGGCGACACTAATGTGAATGAAATTCTAAGTCTAAAGTGTTGGCTAATATTCATATTTTGGGAATTTATATATTGCAAATGTAAGCAAATTATATTTATCAGCAAAGAGACATAGTAAAATATACCCAAATGGGTACGGCAAAAAAATGGGCTTTAACGCACTGCGAAAGTACGACAAAGCCCATAATGCGTAAAAGACCGGAATTTTACTTTTCAGTCCAGCTAACGTTGTAGGTTATTGGATTAGATATAATTGAATTGATAAAGAATGTTTCGGTATATTTACTTATGCGGTCATCTTCAAATTCGTATGAATACTGACGGGAAAGATTTAAATTGTCGTTATGGTCAAATGACAAAGCGGATTTAACTAAATTGACAGAATTAGACCCAAAAACGCCTTTCATTATAAGGGGTAGATGGTGATGAAATTTTATAACCGTAGGGATAATAACGGGATAAGTAACTTTATCTTCCGTATACTCGAATTTGATTGATTGATAGGGTGTAGTATTACCTTGATAATCTTGGAATTCTTTGAGATTACCGTTTTCCCATATCAGGTAATTCATCCATCTCCAGGCATTATCCCAATCATTATCCTTTACATCATCACCTATACCAAAAACCTCTAAATGTTCAACGGTATTAAGGTGATTGGTCGGGAGATAGTCAAATACAAGGCGATAAGTCTTTTGCATTTGCGTCGTTCCCGCGTCATTACTTATAACAGCATTATATGTTCCCTCCGAATTTGAAGCTCTGCCATTCTTCAGATGAATGGTTTCCTTCAGTTGAATGGTATTCTCAAAAGAATGTTGCTGGAGAGATATAAATTCTTGAGCCGTTACTTCTATAGTGTTTGCGTCAGGATAAGAGTAAAGAGCCGAATATGAAGCAGCGTCGCTGTGGCTGTCAGATGTGCAGCTCCATGAAACAATCCTCCCATAATCATCATACTCAAAAGATTGGTTATTGGCATCAATATCCGCTGATTGAATAGAGGATGGTTGCATATAGACAGGGTAGTCTGGTTCATCTTTACTTGAGCATGCCGAAAGAATGAACAGGATGACGAGTGAATAGAGAATGGTTAACTGTTTCATTGTTACGCTTTTCATTTTTTATTATAACGTTAAAATCCTCTAAATATTACCATAAAATCGCAAACGGCTCCCGATATGGAAGCCGCTTGATTATAATTAATTGATAAAATACTTTATCCTTTTCAATTCCATTTTTACTGTAAATTTACAGTAAAAATGGAATTGGAAAACATGAGTATAACAATAATATTATTGGCAGACATGGAAGGAGGTCTTTTTGCCATTAATTTTCAGCTTTACTTTCGGATTTGAGAAATGTGTGAGATGAGGAAAGGTGAGGGTTACGGTTGCAACACCATCTTTAACCTTGGCCTTAACCGAGGTTACCTCGTATTCTGTTCCCATCCAACTCGGAATAAGTTTTACATCTGACACCGAATAATTATCTACAGCCTTATCATCGGTAAAGATGATTGTAACTTTATTGTCATGGTTACTGAAATTTTGACACCGTGGCTTCGCGTATACAGCTATGCTTGCCAGCACACATACCATTATCGTTAAAGATTTTCTCATATAAATATATTTTTATCGTCTTTTTAATTTTATGATTGCATCTATAAGGTCACCGTCTATGTCGATCCCTTTTTCCTCAAACTTATCACTCACTTTCTGCTTGACATCCTCGAGAACTTTGGAATCGAGATCTTCCCACGTAAATATTTGGGAGCAGTCATTATTAGTAATGACACGCACATTGCGCTCTGTTCGGTTACCATCCGAATCCGTAACATAATATACTATCACTGATTCTAATTTACCGCCGTCAAGTTCATGCACATCCGACATACCAATATATTCTATATTGGAAATTGAATCACGGTGTGCCAGCAATGCTTTTTCAAGATTTCGATCTCTCAAGTCACCTCTGCCAAGACCCAATGAACACGATGGAAGTGTTAGAGATGCCATCAATATTATGGTAACGAAGGGGATAATTAGCTTTTTCATTTCGCATCAGTTTTTATTGATTTTCTGATGCAAAATTAGGTCTAAACGGATTTTAATTCCAAATATAAAAGTCTTAACACTATAAATGCAACTACCTTATAATCAGCGGTTGCATTTATTAAAAGTCTTAATGACGGCTTAATTGGTCTTAATTGCTCCTTAAAGTTGCGGTTAGTCTGTTAGAAACTTGACAATATCTTCTTTCTCCGGCACTCCAAGTTTCTTCCTTATCGATGATTTTCTGACATAAATCGTGGATGTGGTTTGACCTGTGATTACACTTATTTCCTTTGTCGAGAATCCGGCAACCATAAGCACTATTATCTGCACCTCTTTAAGATTTAATAGATTTCCATATCTATCATGAAGCTTCGTATAGAATCCCGAATAGAGGTTATCGATCATCTCAAAAACTTTTTGCCAGTCTACAAGTTCTCCGTTGGTGTCACCATCTATGGCTGATATTTTACGAAGCATCTCACGATTCTGTTCGGTCGGAGTCTCAGCCACCATCTTAATAATTCCGAGTTGCTTGAGCATTGCACTTCTCAATGCAGAGGATTTTGAGGACTCAGATTCTTGTCTCAATGGTGCCGAGCTATATTCATCAACCATTTTCAGTAATGCCTCAATACGTTCTTCGTTTTCACGCTCACGCTGACGACGAACAATTATTATCCATAGAGAACAACCCAATAGAACCAATGCCAATATAATAATAATCAACATTATCACAGTCTTATGCTGGCTCTCAGCCTTTAATTCCAAAGCTCGGTTCTGCTCGTGCAAAGCTCCACGTTCTGACTCCCATTGAGAAGCCTTCATGCGGTTGAAACGTTCACGTTGATGGTTATTAAGACCATTAACATGTTTTAGCATCATCTTGCCTGTCTGTTTGAAATCAATCATCGTATGAATCAGATTACTGTAGCTTCGGTAATACGTTTCATCATCTGGTTTGATGACGATTGCCAAACTGTCAGCAAGAGCAATCTCCTTTGAAGCACGGACTATATCGCCCGAATTTAGGGCATTCATCGCCGAGATCATGTGGAGGTAATCGGCTGCACCATTCTCGGCACCAGCATGTTCGAAAATATAATTGATATCTTCGTTACTCTCGTTTACACGTCCTAATTCAGTAAGGATTTGTGCTCGTTCGAGCATCATCTGAAAATGCAGTTCACCCAATTTGTTATTCCGAGCATGGTCGATGATTTCATTAGTCAGTAATAATGCAGAATCCATTTTCTCTGAAAACTCGTATGCACTAACCAACATATATTTCGCCTCAATTTGTTTCTTCTGATCTGTTTCAAGGTTTATCAACCGTTTTGCTAATGGTATTATTTCCTCTCCCTGATACTCAGAGACTCCAAGCAGGGTTCTGACCCGCAAAGTCTGAGCCATCAAGGAATCAGGCACATTCGTTAACTGAGACAACGAGTCAAGCAATGCCACAGCTCCAGGAGTGTCACCGATCCAAAACTTATACCATGCAAGTGCAACCCCACTCCTAATATCGCGAAACATATCCTTACCTTTGTAATAATTATGGCTAATCTCAATCAATGAGTCCGCTATCATAGAACGGTTTTGCTTCATGTGCCCGTACGCCTTAAGAAAAATATATTTGGCCCGCAAAGAATCAGCCTTAAGATCAGAAAGGTCGATACACTCCAATATCGATATTGCGCTGTCCGCATTGCTCTGCATAACGGTTTCTGCATCGGTCAACTCCTTGTCATATCGTGACGTTGACTTAGAGCACGACTCAATGCCTAACGCAGCAATGATTACTAATGCATATATTATATTCTTCATTATTAATTTATAAGTAAATGTTTAGAGTGGGTGATAATTTTGAGT
>JAIEAO010000148.1 GCA_029071345.1 Muribaculaceae bacterium
ACTATACATCATTGAATGATATAGCCCTGAAAGGGCGAATTAATAATAACCCCATATCAATATGAGGGAGCTTGACGACCGAATATTGGTGTGGGGTCTTATCCAGATCTTCTCCTCCCGCCACCCTGCGCGGCGAATGCCGCGCAGGGTGGCGGTTATATGGGTGATAGATTGCTACCCCACACTCCACTACGCTTCGTGAGGGGTTATTATTAATACGCCCCTTCGGGGCTTTCTCATACCATTTGAGCTCCTATATAGAAATTAAACATTTATTTATTGCAAGAGTCTGCGATAATTGGTAATTTTGTGGTACAACTTCATTTTACGATTATGGATTTTAAGAAACTTTTGATTAGAGCATTATCAGGATCTGTATATTGCGCACTTATTGTGGTCTGCGCACTCATAGGCTCGGATGCCGTGACATGCTTGGGAATCCTTTTTACAGTCCTTGCCGTCCTCGAACTGCATAAGATTCTATCAGGCAGCCTTACAAACCGAATCCCCGCATTGCTTCTTGACCTGGCAGGAGCCATCTGTCTCTGTTGCGGGTCATATCTTCTCCCGATCTTATTCTGGATAATTATAATGGTATGTCGGTTTGTCGAGGAACTCTATCTCAAAGATGAGCACCCGATCCAACGTCTCGGTGAATCGATGCTTTCACAGCTTTATATCGGAATGCCGTTAGGATGCATGGTCGCTATCGCTTACCTGTTCCCTCGTCCGGAAGCTATATTGGCAGTATTCTTCTTCCTTTGGATCAACGACACAGGCGCATTCCTTACCGGCAGTCTCTTCGGCAAACACAGACTCTTCGAAAGGATATCACCGAAAAAGTCATGGGAAGGTTTCTTCGGGGGCTATATATTCAATCTTATCGCAGCAACGCTATTCGCAACATTCTGCCCCGGATTCTTCGGATTAGGGAACAATATTATCTTTTGGCTCGGACTCGCCACAATCGTTACCGTATTCGGCACATGGGGTGACCTTGTAGAGTCACTTATCAAGCGCTCAATGCACATCAAAGATTCGGGCAATCTCATCCCCGGGCATGGAGGAATTCTGGACCGCATCGACTCATTGCTCCTTGCCGCGCCTGCAGTCCTTATCTACCTGATGATAATTGAAATTATCTTCTGATTCCCTATCATAAGAGTGCTGAAACATAGTGGCGTATAGATTTAAATCTGCAATAGGTAATGGGAAAACTCACATATATAATTATATGCGCCATAATTTGCATAATCGCATCGGGTTGCTCCGACCGGGAGGCGGTAGAGCGTCTTAACCGTGCCGAGCAGGTGATGGAGGAGCACCCCGATTCAGCGTTATTGCTGATTCAGGGTGTGGACCCGTCGCGTCTGCGCACCGAGAAGGACCGCGCCCTCTACGCACTGCTGCGTACGCAGGCCCTCGTCAAGAACGACTCCGTAATCGCGTCTGACTCCCTCATCCGCACCGCCGTTGACTACTACACCCGCCACCCCCGCGCCACCTACCTCATGAAATCCGCCTTCTACCTCGGGGAGGTGCAGCGTAACTTAGGCAACCTTACCTCGGCTGTTAAGTCCGCCACACAAGCCTACGACCTTGCGTGTCAGGCCGACGACGCCTACTGGATCGCCAAATCCGCCGAGCAGCTGATGTTTATTTACAACGCCTCCTTGAGTGAAGTTGAAGCTTTGAAATATGCCAGAATAGCAGCATATAACTATGATAAATCAGGACATTATTTGAATCATCTGTATTCCTTATGTGATATATGTATAGACGAAGAGAATATCGGGTTATATGGCGTTGCTTTAGAACGAATAGATAGTATTCTAAATATTCTTCCGGTTGGTGTCTATGAACAACTTATCGGCTATTGTCACAGTATTCGGTTTCCTCTATGCATAAATCTTGGAAAACTTGACGACGCGTATAAGAGTTTGGAAGAACTGAAAAAACGTAGTTCAATTTGTCCGTTATCCCCAAGATTTATCGTATCGGAAGCAGAACTTTATCGTAAAAGTGGTAAATTGAAGCGAGCCGAACTCCTTTTAGATTCAGCTAATCTTATTATATCCAGTGTAAAAGATAAGGCTTGTATTTACGATGAATATTGTAACTTTTATAAAGAAATAGGGAAATTGGATAAGGCCCTTATATATAAAGATAGTCTGATGAGTCTTCAAAGTAAAGAAGTCAGACGATTATTAAATGCAGATATTGTTGTTTCTCAGCGAGAATTTTATAAAGATAAAAGTGAAAGAAACGTAAATGAATTAAATAAATCCAGAAAACATGGAATAATGATCTTAATCAGTGCATCTCTGTTGGTGGTAATATTGGTTATTATCAGTTATGTAATTTGGAAAAAGAAAAATGAAAGAATAAAGAGAAATATAGAAGAGATTCAGATTCTGATGGAGCAGATTTCCGGAATGTATGACGAGAATCAGATTCTAAAGAATACACTTTCATCTCAGAATGAACGACTATCTATCTTCCGCCAGGATTTAATCAACCTCTTTCAAGACCAGCCCAAAATTCTCAATAAACTTTGTGATCAGTATTTTGATAAAAGCAACACCAATGCCGAAAGGCTCATGATTGTGGACCGCATAGAGAAACATATTGAGAAATTTAAGTC
>JAIEAO010000149.1 GCA_029071345.1 Muribaculaceae bacterium
AATTTAAATTTAAAAAAAATTTTGTTTGAGGCGGCCGGGGCCTGCCGCGACCCTACTTATCTCTTATTTCTTATCACTTATCGCTGCGCGAATAAACGACATGAAAAGAGGATTGGGGTTGAGCACTGTTGATTGATATTCAGGGTGATACTGCGTGCCGACAAACCATCTCAGCGCGGGCACCTGCACCACTTCGACCAAACCTGTCTCCGGGTTGACGCCGACGCATTCCAGCCCCGCTTCCTCGAAGCGTTCGCGGTAATCGTCGTTGAATTCGAAACGGTGACGATGACGTTCGCTTACTATCTCCTTGCCGTAAGCCTTTGCCGGTATCGACCCTTTCTTCAGCTTGCACTCGTAAGCACCGAGTCGCATCGTGCCGCCCATGTTAGAGACGCTTTTCTGCTCCTCCATCAGGTCGATGACGTTATGCGACGTGTTGGGGTCCATCTCGGTGGAATTGGCATCCTCAAGACCGAGGACGTTGCGGGCGTATTCGATCACCATGCACTGCATTCCGAGGCAGATGCCGAAAGTGGGCACGTCATGGTCGCGACACCATTTCAGCGCCACAAACTTACCCTCGATGCCGCGCTGACCGAAGCCGGGGGCGATTACCACGCCGTCCATCCCCTTCAACTTTTCATCCACATTAGAATTAGTCAGTTTCTCGGAGTGGATGTAGACGAGGTTGAGTTTACGGTTGCAGTAGGTGGCCGCCTGCATCAGCGACTCGTTGATAGACTTATAGGCATCCTGCAACTCCACATATTTACCTACGAGTCCGATGGTTACCGTCTCCGTAGCCGTGTCGAGTTTGTGAAGGAATTCGTTCCATGCGGCATGGTCAGGTTCGCCGATGCTTTCCGTGCCCGTAAGCTGCAGCACGAGGTTATCGAGCCCCTGCTCATGCATCATCTGAGGCACCTTATAAATTGTGGGGGCGTCAAGGCTCTGGATCACAGCCTCCGGAGCTACGTTGCAGAACTGGGCAACCTTACGGCGCATTGCCGGCGGAATATCCTTTTCTGTTCGGAGAATCAGTATGTCGGGCTGGATACCGATCGCCTGCAACTCTTTTACCGAATGCTGAGTCGGTTTGGTTTTAAGCTCTTTGGCGGCTTTGAGATAAGGAACGTATGTAAGATGAACGCTGAGAGCGTTTTTCCCGAGTTCCCATTTCAGCTGGCGAACGGCCTCGAGGAAGGGTGTGGACTCGATGTCGCCGACGGTGCCGCCGATTTCCGTGATTACAAAATCATATTTCCCTGTGTTGCCGAGGCTCTTGACGCTGCGCTTGATCTCATCGGTGATATGCGGGATGATCTGCACCGTCTTACCGAGATAATCGCCACGGCGCTCCTTATCGATTACCGACTGGAAGATGCGCCCGGTGGTCATATTGTTGGCGCGGGTGGTTTTGATGTCGGTGAAACGCTCGTAATGACCGAGGTCAAGGTCCGCCTCATGACCGTCGACCGTGACATAGCACTCCCCGTGCTCGTAAGGGTTCAACGTGCCGGGGTCGATGTTGATGTAAGGGTCAAATTTCTGGATTGTAACGCGATAGCCTCGAGAGAGGAGCAGGCGGGCAAGAGATGATGAGATAATTCCTTTACCTAAGGAAGAAACGACACCGCCTGTGACGAAAATGTATTTTGTTTCCACGTCTAATAAGTATTAGTACGGGATACAAAATTAATCATTTTTCATCAAACCCGCAGCAAAAATCCCTCAATTATTTTCGATTTATGAAAAAAGTTTTTCAAAGAAGCCTTGAAAAGGCGAACTAATTATAGCCCCGCTTCGAGGAGCGAAGCGACGGTGGAGTGGGGTATGGTGATAATAATTCGGCCTCGGCTAGGTCGGTTAATAAAAATGAACATTACATCTTGTTGTTTAGACATACATAGCATTTCAGTCCCTCTATCACGCTTTGTTTAAAAGACTTTTCCATGCTCATTATTCTATTCTTTGATAATTTCCCAATGTCCTCCCTTCTTTGAACCGATACGTTGCACTAAATGTGCCATTTTTGCAATTTCACGGTCTAATGTTGTAGTTCCAATTCCAATCTCTTTTGCAATCTCGTCCAAAGTTATTTCAGGATTATTAGCCATAAGAGATAAAATAGCATTTTGACGAGGTGTAGTTTTAGCACCACTTTTAGCACCACTTTTAGCACCACTTTTAGCACCATTTACAGGGACATTGCTGTCTTCTGTCTTTCGCTGGATGGCTGATTTGAGGGGGAAGGAGACGGTGGCTATGGTGCGGTCGCTTTCGATGGTAGGACGTGTGCCTGTCAGGGACTCCCAGCTTGCGAGTTTGTTCATGCCATATCCGGCGTTCTCGGCGATGCCTACGAAACGAAAGAGCTTGGCGATGGTTGGATTGCGGAGTTTGGAGTATATTTTGCCAAGTATATCCTTTACAGGGAGAGGGAAAGCTCCACCGTTCATGAATTCGATATGGTCGGTATAGACGCGGATACAGGAGCGCAACGAATCAAAGTGATCGCAGTGCATCACCATGTTGGCGAGGGCTTCACGGAGAACCTTGTATTGACTTTCGTCTGTCGTGGCAAATCCATCGTCCTTGATATGTATTGGCGCATCAACAAGTGTGCGGAAACGACGCAGAATAATCTGAACGGACTCCCAAATATTGTCCTGTCCGGAATACGATAGGTGTATCTGACTTCTGCCTGCTGGATTGTCGGACCCGGAATCTCGATGTAGTCAACGCAGAATGTCGGCACATAGCGAAGAACGTATGGCGCTTTACCAAACATCAGGAGTCCGGCATACGTTACCAAGCCATTTCGGGTGATATTGACCTGCTCGCAGAATTCAGCATCATCAACCTCACGGAGATTTACAAGATTCTGAGTCTGGCTAAGCGCATACCTATAACTTTTCAGAGTATTGAGATTTAGCATTTCAATATTTGTGTCGGGTATGGTTTCCTCGGTTTTCTTGCCGAAGGATTGATCGCGGAACATGGAGCGTATCTCTCCCTCGGTTGCCCGTTGGTCTCCGCTACCCATTCGGATGAACGTGTTGATGGGGCTGCCGAAATATACGGGCTTCAAATCAGCCTCAGGCACATAGAACGCGAGAAGTTTCTTGCCGTCAATGTCGTAGCGCCTTGAGGTAACAGCCAATCTCTCATTGAACTTCTCAGAGCGCAGAGTGCCAAGAAAATCCTGTTCAAGTTTTTCGATGTTATCCACTCCCTGGATCTCGAATGTCTTGCCGGATTGTTTCACTCCGAGCACAATCCATCCGCCGGAGGTATTTGAGAACGCGCTGACGCTTTCCCAGATATTCTTCGGCAACTC
>JAIEAO010000015.1 GCA_029071345.1 Muribaculaceae bacterium
AGGCCGGTGTGCGGCGCCGAAGGCGCTTAGACCGACTGCAATTAGAAGTTATGGATACCACGCCTAAAGTAGGGACGCGATATATCGCGTCCGCATAGTCGAATAGTACTCACTGCGTTTGTACCACAATCCCGATAGCGAAGCCTGTTTGTCGCAGGTGGTATGTTATAGTTCGGAATTAAAAATAAACCCCGAAGGGGTTAATCAATAATAACCCCGCATGGAGGAGGCGAAGCCGACGGAATGTGGGGGAAGAAGCCTCCAAAATAATCAAGCCTCGAAGAGGCGAACCAATATAAATTCATGAATAACAATCGTAGGAAAATACCAAAATCCGTATGGCTGCCGATAGTGCTGACGATCTACTTCCTCGGCATGGCCATATACTTCGGACCGCAACTGATAAAAGAGGGCGAAACCACCAGATTCATCCTCGTCTCCGTCGCCGAAATCGCCATCATCATCCTCGTCCGCCTCTTCTACAAACGCAAAGAGCGCAACAACCCCTGATATATCTCTCCACCCTCAACTCTCAACCATAATAATAATACTTATGACTAAAATCTTTAAACCGAAGGCGTGGATCCTTCCGCAGCCTGTGCTTATCATCGGCACTTATAATGAAGACGTTACTCCCAACGCCATGAATGCAGCTTGGGGCGGACAATGGGATGGCACCGAAATCATGATCTCAATGGGCGCGCATGCCACAACCGAAAACCTCAACCGTAACCGCGAATTTACCGTAGCCTTCGCCACAGAGGAAACGATGGTAGCTGCCGACTATGTAGGCGTTGTCAGCGCTAAGAAACAGCCCGATAAAATCGAGCGTACCGGCTGGGAATCCGTTAAGGCAGAGAATGTGAACGCCCCCGTCTTCAAATGCTTCCCGATGACGATGGAGTGCCGCATCAAAGAGAAACTCTATGAATCTCCCACAGGCTATTACATCATTGCCGAGATAGTGAACATCATCTGCGATGAAAAATATCTTGCAGAAGATGGCAAACCCGATGTAGAAAAGATGAACCTCATCACCTTCGACCCCATCCACAACGGCTACATCAAACTCGGCTCACGCGTAGGCAACGCCTTCCACGACGGCCTCACCCTCAAAAACTAAGCCATCCACCGCAGAGCGGGTAGAGGCTAAGCCTTCGTGCTTGCAAATTTATAGTCCTTGCGGGTTTGCAACCCGCAAGCATTATTCTACCGTTGGTTACAAACCCACGGCGACTAAATTTCATACCGCAATCCCTCTTTCGGAATTATCTCGCTCTGGAAAAAGTCGCTCTATGGCAGGACACTGACCGACATTAAGAGCAAACCGGATATGATCGAGAAGTTTGCCGAGGGTATGAATACCCTTATACGCCAGATTCCCGGTCATTCACTCGCCTCCGGCGACTGGTGCATCGTTACGCCCAAACGTCGCCACAAGGTCAGAAATTTTGCGTCGCTAATTTCTGCCCGGCTCGCGCAGCTTCTCGGCATACCGTTCTACGAGGACATCGCCGAGTGCCACTCGAAGCACCGTGTCGGGGCGGCGTTCACTTTCGAAGCAAAGCCACCGAAAGAAAGCAACATAATCGTGTTCGACGATTTTGTTACCACCGGCGCGACTATGATCGCGATGCGAAATCTTTTAATGCCGTTGCAGAAAAATCTCGTTTTCTTCACGGCAATAAACAACAAATTGTAAATATTATACTCAATTTAAGTTGGTTGAGAACTCTCCGTGTAGTGTTCCCTTGCTGAAATGCAATGTGAATGTACCGTTATATGTGCGTTTTTCTTTGTCATAAGAAGTAATCTCAAACTCACCTTCCTTTACTATTTCACTTTCGTAAACCGGATAGGATAAAATAGTTGCGTATGAGATTTTGTTATCGAAACAATATTTTGTATACTCCCACGATGCAAGTTCATCATCTGATTCTCCTATCTTGACATATTTGATGATTTGTGGTTTTGTGAGATATTCCCATTCGTTATTTACAAACAGTATAATCTTAACTGCGTAGAGCGGAGTGCCCCCTCGCTCATTACTCAAACTGCTATAAAATTCAGCAGTATACTCACTTGCGATAAGTGAGGGTGTATTTATTGAATTGGGACCAATATTAAAGGGTGTTTGGTCAATCAGAGTTTGTCCGTTTAATTCAGCCACACATTTTGATTTGAAGTATAGAATATCGTCATGCTTTTCACACGAAGATACGATACATACAGTAATGGCAAGCAAAAGTATTATTGCTGATGATATTTTTGATTTCCTATTCATTTGAAATTCTATTAAGCATTTGCTTTGCAAAGTTACGAATTTTCCGTCTTTTATCCGCTATCATTGAGGAAGTAATTTAGTAGCAACCAAACGCTAACGCATTATGGACCACAAATTCACTGAACAGATAAAGCAATGGCTTGAAACGCCGGAAGCGGAGCGCGACTACACCGTAGGCGCACTTTATCTTTTGAAACTTTCGGGCAATCAGATTATATATAGAAACATAATCTCGCAGATTGACCGCCGACACGACTTCGTGGAGTATCAGCTTCAAAAGTATCTTAACTTTCAGTACTTGCGGGTTTGCAACCCGCAAACTTCAACTCTGCCGTGGGTTGCAAACCCACGGCGACTAAAAATAATTATGACAGATGAGGTGTCGCCGCTAAGCGGCTATTAGACTAAGAAAAACACTTACCACAGCATCGTCGCCGCTTCGCGGCTTCCTCGCAGTGGCCTATGTTGTTATGCCGCCATGCGGCTACAGTTTTGTGGGTGAGGAGGTAGAGGGGGATGATGACGAGGAGGGTGAGGAGTTCGGATACACGTTTGCTCGCAAACGTAAACACGCTTTACAGTTGTTGGAGTATCTTCCTAATTGGTTGCAGTTGGCGAGCAACTGCGCCTACGTTTCAGAGGTTGCGGGCGCATTTTATCGCGGGCACGTTTTAGAACGTATTATTGATTGGCCTCTTCGAGGCTTTGATCATGAGGGAGCGCACTTACCCCACACTGCACTCGCTTCGCTCGTTGGTGCGGGGTGACGATTACCTCGCCCCTTCGGGGCTTGCCATGACCGATTCAGTAGCGGAGGTTTCCTAACCTCGGCACGGCAAAAGGGAGCGACACTTGCTTGCCAAGTGTCGTTAACCTTGTCACCGTGTGCGGGCAGTTGCTTGCAACTGCCCCTCCTATTTGCGGCGCTCCATGTCGCGGACTTATAATTACCTCGCCCTCCGATTTGCCACGCTCCGATTTGTTGCGGTTGCGATGTATCGCGACCCTACGGTGTGACACATCTTTTTTTGCAGCCACGGAGTGTCTGCATTACTTTTCAGGCCTTCTTTTGCATATTAGCCCTTTTTCAGGGTTCTCAGGGTGAGGGGGGATAAAAAAACAAAGGGTGATAACCACCACGGTCGCACCCTTTATAAGTTTCTACAGGTAAAAATCTTAAGGTAAAAAAAGATTGTTTTAGGTGACTGCAAAGTTAGTGATTAAATCTTTTCCCACAAAATATTTTGTATCAGAAAGTAAGAAAAGTGTTGTAAAACATATAAATCACGCCTATTTGTACTTGCATAGCGTGAGTTTATCACCATTCCAGACACCGTAGCTGTAAGTTTTTATCCATTCACCCAAGACCATTACCTCAGAATCGGGTGCGATATTGAAGCGTTCCAGCAGATGAAGATGACCAAAAATGAAGTAATTCGTATCGGGATGCAGCTTGAGATATTCCTTGCTGAATTCCGTAATATTGACCATCATCCTTTTGGCATCTTCCTCCGACGGTCCTCCCTGTTTGCGACTGTGCCGACTCCAGTTGGAGGCAAACGGAACAGTCCAACGCGGATGTATGGCGGAGTAAGCCTTCTGACACCAACGGTTGCGGAAGAGTGCTCTTAAAAAGCGGAACGACGGCTTCAATTTGCCGATTCCGTCGCCATGCGTCATAAAGAAATGTTTGCCGTCAATATCCTCCACAATCGAGCCATCGTAGACCTCGATACCCAACTCTTTCGGTAGATAATCGAATATCCATATATCGTGGTTACCTATAAGCCAGACAATCCTTATACCCTTGTCGGCGAGTTCTGCGAGCTTGCCGAAGAAACGCACGAAACCGCGTGGCACTACATATCGATATTCATACCAATAATCAAGGATGTCGCCCAAGAGATATATCACTTCGGCGTCATCCTTTATACTGTCGAGGAATGCCACCACTCTTTTCTCCCCCTCTTTTGAGTCGGGAAAATATGGGGCACCCAAATGAAGGTCGCTTAAAAAGTAGGCTTTCATAAAAATCCGAGTTCGAGCTTAGCCTCCTCGGTCATCATATCGTTGTTCCATTCCGGTTCGAATACCAGCCTCAGATCCACTTTCTCCGGTCCTTCGATGCTTACGAGTTTCTGGCGTACGTCTTCAAGGATGAAATCAGCTGCGGGACAAGAGGGCGCGGTGAGCGTCATATCCACATGAAGGGTCTTATCTTCATCGGTATATTCGATTCTGTAGATCAAGCCGAGATCATAGACATTGACAGGTATTTCGGGGTCGAACACGGTTTTTAACAGCTCCACGGCTTTTTGCGTGATCGCCAGTTCCTGCTCGGTCTGCAGTGCCGGGGCAGCTTTTTCAACCTTATCTTCAACATTCCGTCCGGCAGCCGAATTTTCTTTCTCCTCTATTTCCATTGCATCTGAATTTTAGAACAATACGGCTACATTTATCTGCCATCCCTGAGTGCGGGCGCTGAAATTATCAAGCTTTATCGTGCGGCAATCGTAAGAAACACCCCAGGAATAACCGGCCGTCAGCTGATAGCGTTCAAAGAATTCTCCGCCGATGCCGCACTGGATAGCAACAGATCCTGCAGGATGCTCCACGATAGGGAGATCCATAGTGGCGAGATTGAAATTGAACACCGGTCCGGCATACACGATCGGAGCCACATAATGCTCCAGACCATTCAGACGGGTGTATTTGAACCGGAGATTAACAGGAATCTGAAGTGTATGAAACCAGAGTTTCTCCTTGCCATATCCGTCGCTGCTCCATATCTTCTGATCGCCGAAATTCACCTCTGAGCCACGCATACTGTATTTCACCGCAAAATCCACTCCGAAACCGACACCGGGAATCATGAGCTCTCCCATCAGACCCACGTTCGGGCCTACGAGGAGGTCGTTTGATACGAGTTTCTGTTTCCAGTATAATTCCGAAATGTTGATACCGGCTGTGGGGCCCCAACGGAATTCCGCTGATGCTCCGAATGTTACGATGGCCAAAAGCAGGGCCGTCAAAATTCTTTTCATTATCTTTATATGTATTTATCTTTTAAACACAAAATGTAAATGAAGAGCTTCCCCTTCATTTACAAATCGTATAATTCTTCTATGTTTGTATTAGATCAGAACAGATAAGCGGCTGTAACTGTCCAATAATTATTCTTCAGCTTCACATCGTTAACACTTCCGAGGCCGGGGATAGTATTTTTAAGAATGTTGTTCATACCGAACGTATACCCGCCGGCAACCTGCAGATGCTTGAAGAATTCCACTCCTAAGCCGAGGTTCCAACCTATCTGACAAGTCTTGGTCTTAACATCCTTAAAGATGCTCTTATCGAGCTTGAATGCGAAAGTCGGACCTGTGAAGATCATCGGACGCGCGATGTTGTTGACTACAGGAATATTGATTTTGTACTTAAGATTCAACGGAATCTCAAGGAAGTTCTTTCCTATAGTGCCCTCTTCAAATTTCTGGCCATCCTTAGATGTGAGCTCATTCTTCACATGAGTATACATGAGCGAGAGATCCATACCGATACCGATGATCGGCACTGTAAACTCTGTCATCACACCACCTGTAAAACCGGCGGTATTATCAGCCTTAAACGTATCAGTCCAATTGGAATTAAGATGCAGACTGCTGAAGTTAGCACCGGCCTTAACACCGAAACGGAATTCTGCGTTAGCTTGACCGACTGCAAAAAGTGCCACTAAGGCCACCACCAAGAGATGTTTGAATTTTTTCATAACGTGGAATCTAATGTTATCAATATGCAAATTTAACAAATAATTTCAACAATTAGTTTTATAAGCATAAATTTATATATAATTTTGTATTATGTTCGCAGAAATCATATTGCCTTTGCCGCTGTATTCGACATTCACCTACGAAGTGCCGGCTGATATGGAAGCCGGGCTTCAGAAAGGTTCGAGAGTGCTGGTGCAGTTCGGTAAAAAGAAATATTATACGGGTTTGGTGGAGCATATCCATTCAAGCAAACCTGATGGTTACGAGACAAAGACCATCATGGCTTTGCTCGATGCCGAGCCTATTATCCGCTATCCACAGCTGAAACTCTGGCATTGGATGGCGGAGTATTACCTCTGCAGCGTCGGAGAGATTTATAAAGCGGCTGTTCCCACCGGGTTGAAGCCGGAAAGCGAAACATTTATAAGTCTGAATCCCGATTTTGAGGCTCCCGATGGCGTACATCTTTCGGAGTCGCAGGCATTGGTGATTCAATCTCTTCAAAATAAGAAAAGGCTTAAGATTTCAGAAATCGAGTCGTCAACCGGGATTAAGAATTGCGCCCGCGTGGTCCACACACTGATGGAGATGGGGATAGTGGAGATCAGCGAGAAGGTTGTGGAGAAATATCGGTCGAAAAAAGTTGCGGTTGTTGAGCTGACAATTCCTCGCAACGATTCCGACAGTCTCCATGCGTTCTTTGACCTTGTCGGGAGATCGCGCCAGCAGGAGAAAGGTCTTATCGCCTACCTTGAATTGTCCGGCTGGATGAGGCAGAATGAATCGCTCAACGAAGTGAGCAAGGAAGCGTTGATGGCTACGTCGGGAATTTCACCCGGAGTGTTGAAAGGATTGGTAGACAAAGGGATCATGCGCATTGTCAAAAAGAATATCAATCGCTTCAATCTCAAACCCACTGCTCATAAACCTATACTTTCTCCATTGTCAGAGGCTCAACACAACGCATTGCAGGAGATCAGGGATTCTTTCAGGAACCATGCCGTAACTTTGCTGCACGGCATCACCGGATCCGGCAAAACGGAAATCTACACTCATCTGATAGCATCGTGCATAGAATCGGGTAATCAAGTGCTCTACCTTGTTCCGGAAATTTCTTTGACAACGCAGCTTACCGACCGCCTCCGCAAGGTTTTCGGCGACAGTCTGCTGATCTATCACTCTAAATTCTCCGACAACGAAAGAGTAGATGTCTGGAAACGACTACTCACCTCCAACGAACCATTGATAGTGTTGGGAGTGCGTTCATCAGTATTCCTCCCCTTCGGACGTCTCGGCCTCGTGATCGTTGATGAGGAGCATGAATCCTCTTTCAAGCAGTATGACCCGGCGCCGCGCTACAACGCTCGCGACGCATCGATCGTATTGGCCTCAATGCACGGAGCAAGCACCCTTCTCGGATCAGCGACACCTTCGGTAGAAACATATTACAAAGCCACAACAGATAAATATGGCCTTGTTGCGCTTAACGAACGATACGAAGGCTCCACGCTCCCCGAAGTGGAAATTGTGGATATGCGCGAACAGCGAAAGAAAAAGCAGAATAAGGGCATTTTGTCGCTACCCTTGAGATTAGCGACCCAAGAGGCCCTGAAAGAAGGAAGACAAGCGATAATGTTTCAGAACAGGCGCGGCTTCGCCCCGGTGGTGGTGTGTCAGCAATGCGGATGGACTCCCAAGTGTCATAACTGCGATGTCTCGCTCGTCTACCATAAAAACACCGATCTGCTCAAATGTCATTACTGCGGATTCAGCCAGCCATTGCCCAAACTCTGCCCGGCCTGCGGCCAAAATTCCATTGAAATCTACGGCTACGGCACGGAGAGAATTGCCGAAGAAGTGCATGAGGAATTCCATGGTTATCGAGTGGCCCGCATGGACCTTGACACCACGCGCAATAAAGATGCCTATCAGGAAATCATAGAGGAATTCGCAAACCATGAGACCGATATTCTCGTCGGCACGCAGATGGTTTCGAAAGGTCTCGACTTCGAGAAAGTGAGGATTGTAGGTGTGATCAATGCCGACACGCTGCTTAACTTCCCCGACTTCAAGAGCAACGAGCGGGCGTTCTGTATGCTGGAGCAAGTGGCCGGGCGCGCCGGAAGACGCAACGATGTCGGGAAAGTATTCATACAGACCACAGAACCTAAAGATCCGGTATTAGCTCATGTCAAGAATCACGATTATTTGAGTTTTTATACAGAGGAGTTGGAGGAAAGAAAAAAGTATGCCTATCCTCCGTTCACCCGGATAATCAACATATATCTGAAGAATAAGGATTCAGCAACAGCCGATGCCGGAGCCGTGCTACTGACAAATGCACTGCGTGAAGTTTTCGGAAGCCGCGTGCTCGGACCTGAAAAGCCCTTTGTAAGTCGCGTTGCACTATGGTATATCCAGTCGATAATGCTGAAAGTTGAGGCCGGAGCTTCGATGAAAAAAGTGAAAGATATTCTGCGTGCCGTCCATGCCCGCGTGGCCCATCTGCCCCAGATAAAATCTTCTGTGATTTACTATGATGTAGACCCGTCATAAAATAAGGTTTTGCTTACTCACGAATATTTTGTAAATTTGCATTAAGTCAAATTGCATCCATGAAACAGACTGAATCAAATCACGACATATTCGACAGAGAACATCTCTGGCATCCATATACCTCAACTCATGACCCTCTGCCAACCTATAAGGTGGATCATGCCGACGGAGCGGTTATAACACTTGCCGATGGCACAGAACTCATCGACGGTATGTCGTCATGGTGGTGCGTGATTCATGGTTACAATCACCCCGTGCTTAACAAGGCCATTACCGACCAGATCGGCAAAATGTCACATGTGATGTTCGGAGGTTTCACTCACGATCCGGCGATTGAATTGGGTAAGCTCCTGCTCTCAATCCTACCGCCGTCGATGAATCATATTTTCTATGCTGATTCAGGGTCAGTGGCTACCGAGGTCGCGATGAAGATGGCTGTTCAGGCGTGCGACAATCCGAATAAGACCAATTTCGCCACCATCCGCTCCGGCTATCACGGCGACACATGGAACGCCATGTCGGTCTGCGATCCTGTAACCGGTATGCACGGGGCATTCGGCCCCGCGCTTCCTATACGTCACTTTGCTCCCGCTCCTCAATGTCGATTTGGCGACGAATGGGATGCTACGGATTTCGAACCGATGGATAAATTGCTGCGTGAAAACGCAGATTCATTAGCCGGGGTAATCCTTGAACCTGTAGTGCAAGGTGCCGGAGGCATGAGATTCTATCATCCACAATATCTCCGCGAACTGCGCAGACTATGCGACGAGCTCGACATTATCCTGATTTTCGACGAGATAGCCACCGGATTCGGACGCACAGGGAAACTGTTCGCATGGGAACACGCCGGAATCGAACCGGATATAATGCTTATAGGTAAGGCTTTAACGGGAGGTTATATGACATTCTCCGCCGTTGCTACATCGAAAAAGATTGCAGATAAAATCTCCAACTCCCAGTCGGGTTGCATGATGCACGGCCCGACGTTCATGGCAAATCCTCTCGCTTGCGCCGTTGCGGTAGCTTCAACAAAGCTCCTCCTCTCATCGTCGTGGCAACAAAGAATCGGTGAAATTAAAGCATTGATGATGAAGATGTTAGCGCGAGCCAAGAATTGGAAAAGCGTTCAGGATGTACGAGTGTTGGGAGGTATCGGCGTAGTGGAGCTAAAAGAGAACGTAAACCTCGGAGAATTTCAAAAGAGATGTGTCGAAAAAGGCGTATGGATAAGACCTTTCGGAAAGAATGCCTATATCATGCCTCCTTATCTCGCCGTGTCTGATGCGCAGGTTGAAACCCTTTGCGACGCGTTGCTCGATATAATATCGGAAATGTATGGAGAATAGTCATGTCGATATCGATAGCCCGACGTTGGCAGATCCGTTTAAGAGATTCAGCGACATCCTTTCTGAATTTCAAGGTCAACACCGTTTCCGCACAATCCCTCAGGATAAATCGACAGCAAAGAATATTGACCTCACTTCCAACGACTATCTCGGCATCGCACAAGATGAGAAATTAGCCGATGAATTCATAGACTCCGGTCTGTCGGCATCATTCAGTTCGTCGGCATCGCGGCTTCTATCGCGCCAGCAAAACGCTCATCTGGCATTGGAAAGAAAGCTTGCCGACCTTTATGACAAAGATATACTGCTCTTTAATTCAGGTTATCACGCCAATGTCGGAATCATTCAGGCACTCAACATTCCCGGCACGATATTTCTATGCGACAAATTGATCCACGCCTCAATGATCGATGGTCTCGGTCTCGCAAAGGCTGATTACCGCAGATGGCGACACAACGACATCGCATCGCTTGAAACCCTCTTGGAGAAAAACCGCGATAAAGAGCGATGCATCATTGTGGTGGAATCAATCTACAGCATGGACGGCGACATCGCTCCCCTCTCGGAATTGGTTTCCCTCAAAAAGAGATATCCTAACATGATTCTTTATGTAGATGAGGCTCATGCTGTCGGAGTGAGAGGTGACAAAGGTCTCGGAGTTGCTGAAGAGCTGGGAGTTATAGCTTACATTGATATACTTGTCGGAACATTCGGAAAAGCTTTGGCATCCTCGGGGGCGTTTGTAACCACCTCTCCCCTCCTCAAAAATTATTTCATCAATTGCTCACGCAGCTTTATATTCTCCACTGCCCTACCACCCATCAATTCAGTTTGGACATTACAAGTCATTAATAAGATGGTTGGAATGCGCAAAGAGAGAAACCATCTCTGCATGATTTCGGAAAGATTCCGTCAAGGGATTCAGGAAATTACAGGAAAGCCAACTTCTTCGCAATCACATATTGTGCCCCTGATTATCGGAGACGCCGAGATGGCGGTGAAACTCAGTCTGCGTCTGGCAGAACGCAATATCGATTCGCTCCCGATACGTCGTCCGACTGTACCCCCCGGAAGTGAACGAATCAGATTCTCTCTTTCCGCAGCGTTATCAGAAGAACAGATCGAATATATCCTTAATGCAATCAAAACCGAACTAAATGAAATTTGAATTATTGCGTCATACACCGGGATGTAAGAAATTAATCCTCATTTTCTCCGGATGGAGCACAGATGCCACCATCTACGGCGATATATGTGTGGATGGTTGGGATCTGGCCGTGGTGCATGATTATTCAGATATGCAGTTTGATTTATATGCACTCAAAGGATATTCAACCATCTGGCTTTTCGCATGGTCATTAGGCATTAAGGCAGCTTCGGCTGTGCTTCCCTCAGAACTTATAACAGGTGCATACGCCATCAACGGAACCCTGCGCCCTGTGGATGATGAAGAGGGAATCCCTGTGGCAATCTACGAAGGAACTCTCAATAACCTCGACAAGAGAAATCTCACAAAATTCCGTCGCCGGATGTCGCCGGACGCAGAGACATTTAAATCTCTTTTTGACCGCGATTTTAGCGAAGATGAGATTGAATCATTACGCACTCAACTCGCATCGTTTCGCACCTTAACTTATAATGGTAATTTACCGTGGCGAAAAGTATTCATTGCAGATGGAGACAAAATCTTCCCTCCTGAAAACATGAAACGCAGCTGGGACAAGATGCCGGTGGAAACAGTTGAAATGAAGGGGGGGCATTATCTTCCGATTCAACAGATAGTTGCATCGGTTATTCCCGATCCCGTTAAAGTCGGCGGCAAATTTCATTCCGCAATCGACAGTTATGATAATCATGCAACCGCTCAGAATAATATTGCCACACACCTGTCTCAACTACTGTTAGACAACTGCGAACCAAATCCGCAATCGCTGCTGGAGATCGGCCCGTTTACGGGAATGTTCACGCGCAAATATCTCCCGGTGCTCAAACCTGAAGAAGCAGATTTTGTCGATCTTTTTCCTATCGAGCCTTTTAACCTCGCGGCTAAGGAAAACTACTATTGCTGCGATGCCGAGAAATGGATAGAAAACACCGACCGAATTTATGACATGATTGTCTCTGCATCTACTATCCAATGGTTCAGCAATATCGGCGAATTTATCAGTAATTGTCGCAAACATCTCAAGCCCGGCGGCGTGTTGGCCATATCGTCTTTCGTAGCAGGCAATTTAGGGGAACTTGACCATTATCGCCCCGCCCCGCTGCATTATCCCTCTAAAGAAGACTATCAGAAATGGATAAGCGCAAATTTCTCAGGATATAAAATTGAAACGGAAGAAATAGTGATGAAATTCAGCAATAAACGCGAACTGTTGATGCACCTCAAGCATACGGGAGTAACGGCGGGAGGTAATGCAACGGGCACAAAAATTTCTCTCCCGGAAAACTTCGATACACTCACTTATCGCCCGATTTATATCGTTGCAGAAGTTTAGCCATGAGAAATAAGTTCTAAAATTTGATTAAACAATTTTATATTGCTATCTTTGGCGTATAATATTAAGTCTTAATCAAATGAAAGGAATCGTTTTAGCCGGAGGATCGGGCACACGTCTCTATCCCATCACAAAAGGTGTCAGCAAGCAACTACTCCCCATCTACGACAAGCCGATGGTTTACTACCCCATCTCCACGCTTATGATGGCCGGAATCCGCGATATTCTTATTATATCCACGCCTCAGGATTTACCCGGCTTTCAACGACTTTTAGGTGACGGTTCAGACTTCGGCGTTCACCTTGAATATGCAGAGCAGCCATCGCCCGACGGGCTCGCCCAAGCCTTTATCATCGGTAAAGACTTTATCGGCGACGATTGCGCCTGCCTCGTATTGGGTGACAATATATTCCACGGTGCCGGTTTTTCACAGATACTTAAGGAAGCTGTTGAAACAGCTGAAAATAATAATGAAGCAACTGTATTCGGTTATTGGGTGGACGATCCCGAGAGATATGGTGTAGCAGAATTTGACAAGGATGGCAACTGCCTTTCCATTGAAGAGAAGCCGAAGAATCCGAAGAGCAATTACGCCGTTGTAGGTTTGTATTTCTATCCAAACGAGGTTGTCGAAGTGGCATCCTCCATCAAACCCTCGGCACGCGGTGAGTTGGAAATCACAACAGTAAACCAAGAATTCCTCAACAAAGGGAGATTGAAAGTCAAGACCCTTCCCCGCGGTTTCGCATGGCTTGATACCGGCACACACGATTCATTAGCGGAAGCCTCGATCTACGTTGAGGTGCTCGAAAAACGCCAAGGTCTGAAGATCGGATGTCTTGAAGGAATAGGATACCGACAAGGATGGATCACAAAAGAAAAATTGGAGGAAGTTGCAGCTCCGATGGCTAAAAATCAATACGGTCAATACCTCCTCAAGGTCGTTAATGAACTCGGTCGCACCGGTCTCTCCAACCTCGACTAATAATTAATCGCTTCGAAAAAGCGGTTATTGGTTAACCCCGAATGCTTTTTGCGTCCGGGGTTAAACTATTTAAAGGATGTATGGTCATAAGGATGTAAACAAAACAAAACATCCATGAATAAACATTTGGTTTCCATTATTGCTATTCTATTTTCCACTCCCCTTTTCGCACAAAATATTATGTGTGAGGATAATGTATGCGTCATTGAGGAGCATGGCGGTGTAATGCCTGAAGGTGAGATTTTCAATGTGGTTTGTCCGATAGGAAAATCATCGATAAAACCGATCGAACAAGATCCGAGACTTAGCACTCTCGATGGCAAAACAATTGCTATTGTCGGCGGTAGCTTTATGGCGTCCGTGACGCATCCTGAATTAAAGCGATTGATTCTTAAAGAATTTCCCACCACTAAAGTATATGTGCTTAATGAAATCGGTTCGGCGGGAGTGTATCCCATGCCGGGGATAAGGCGTAAATCGGTGGAGGAATTTCAATCACGTCTTAAGAAATTAGGCGTTGATGCCGTTATCAGCGGTAATGGAGGTTGTGGTCTTTGCACTCCGAAAGAGACCGGGTCAAGTATCGCCGCGGAGTATCTCGGAATACCATCGGTCACTATCGCCGGTCCGGGATTCAGCACTCAGGTTGCCGTAACGATGGCTAACAATGGAGTTAGAGTGGCGAGAGTAGCAGAATATCCAGGAGCTTTTGCAACTGATGATGAGGAGACTCTAATTGCCAACACCCGAAAGATCTTATGGCCTCAGATCAAGGATGGTCTCACCCGACCTATAGATGAATCCGAATACAGTTCGCCAGACCGGATTTCCAACGAAGATTGCAGAAGCATAGTCTATAACGGCACATTAGATGATATTAACCACTATTTTAACGAAATGAACTGGGGCGATGGGCTTCCTATTATTCCTCCGACGATAGACCGAATCAATGAGTTTTTGAAGTTTGGCGGAATGAGTGCAGAGACTCCAATAGCAACACTGCCTATCGCCCATCGCTCGACATTGGCAATTCATGTAGCTGCCTGCGGAGTAATGGCGGGATGCAATCCTGAATATATGCCGATCCTCATAGCGATGACTAAAGCTATGGGCGCTCCCGAGTTCCGTAGGACATTGGCAAGCACTCACGCGTGGAACCCATATTGCTGGCTTAACGGACCGATAGCGCGTCAACTTGGCATTGATTGCGGTCAGGGTGAGATCTCGGAGGAAGCCAATATGTGCATCGGTCGGTTTATGAATCTTGCACTAAAGAATCTGGCGGGATATTATGTGAAACAGGACCGCATGGGCACATTCGGTTACCTCATGCCCTGGTGTCTTGTCGAGGATGAAAAAGCCTGCGAACGTGTTGGTTGGTCACCATATCATGTAACACAAGGAATGAATCTTAACGACAATGCAATCACTGTTGCCTCCGCGCTAATGTGGGGAAACAATATGGCGCCTTCCACCGACAATCCGGAGCGAATCATGGAATTAATGGCTTGGGATATCACCGAAAGATGCCAGTTTGCGCTTGGAAGTGGCAAGCAATACACTTATCGCACAATCTTAATGACGGAGCCGATAGCGAAATTGCTTAAAGAAACATATAGCGATAAAACAGAATTGGAATCAAACCTGATTGTGAATGCAAGAAGACCTCTGCATGAGCGTACCTACGCTAATTACTATGCCAATCCCGGGAGCCGACAGAATACCGAGAATTTCCCTTTCAGCCGATATGAAAAACGTATCGCGAGAACAGAAGACGCATCTTTAACCCCTATCCCGTCATGGATGGCGGTTCCCGAGAATTGCGATGCCAAAGAGATAATGACAATACCGACGATGAAGGAAGGTATGATCGCAATCCTACTGACTGGAGACTCCGCTCGCAACAAAGTACAGATCATGCCGGGCGGAGGCTATTCCACCATAAAAATCGAACTCCCCGCCAACTGGAACACCCTCATGGAATCCCTCGGCTACCCTCCCCTCGAATCCTTCTTCCTAAAATAACACAATCGCCTCGCCGGGATCGGCGAGGCGATTGAAGTATATGTAAAAAGATGGATTAGCGGTTTTTATACATATCCTCGTAGTATTTCTCGTAGTCGCCGGAGGTGATGTTATCCATCCATTCCTGGTTTTCGAGATACCATTTCACGGTCTTTTCTATACCCTCTTCAAACTGCAGGGACGGTTCCCAACCCAACTCTTTCTGAAGTTTGCGAGAGTCGATAGCATAGCGCATATCGTGCCCCTTACGGTCGGTAACGTAAGTGATGAATTCATCGCTATACCCTTCCGGATTGCCGAGCAGACGATCGACTGTGCGGATAAGGACTTTTACAATATCTATATTTTTCCACTCGTTGAAGCCTCCGATATTATACGTCTCGGCAGGCTTGCCATTATGGAAAATCGTGTCTATAGCCCGCGCATGGTCTTCGACATATAACCAGTCGCGCACGTTCTCTCCCTTACCGTAAACGGGCAACGGACGGCGATGGCGGATGTTGTTGATAAAGAGAGGTATCAGTTTCTCGGGAAACTGATAAGGGCCGTAGTTGTTGGAACAGTTTGTGACCAATGTGGGCATTCCGTAAGTATCATGATACGCTCTTACGAAATGATCGCTCGATGCCTTTGATGCCGAATAAGGAGAGTGCGGGTTGTAGTGAGTGGTCTCCAGAAAGAATTCGGTGCCGTAGGCATGATGATGCTCTGACGAAGCTTTAGTTGTGAAAGGCGATTCCACACCTTCGGGATTCGTAATCTCAAGAGCGCCATACACCTCATCGGTCGAGATATGGTAGAACAGTTTACCTTCGAATTTCTCCGGCAGTGATTCCCAATACTCCCTTGCGGCCTCAAGAAGCGATAGTGTGCCCATCACGTTGGTCCGTGCAAATGTGAACGGATCTTTGATCGATCGGTCCACATGGCTCTCAGCGGCAAGATGGATGATACCGGTAATCTTGTTATCACGGATCACCTTACGCATCTCGTCGAGGTCGGCAATATCGGCACGGATAAACTTATAGTTAGGCTTATCCTCTATATCCTTAAGGTTTGCAAGGTTGCCGGCATATGTGAGTTTGTCGAGATTGACGATATTATAGTCCGGATATTTATTGACAAACAGGCGGACCACATGAGACCCGATGAATCCGGCTCCGCCGGTGATAAGTATATTATTCATAACGCTAAATTTTCAATCAGAACGGCGATGTGATTTCACTAAGTTTTAAATGTTTTGAATCTTTGTCCGAGAGGATACGGTCTTCGGGCGCGATTCTCCAGTCAATGCCGAGTGACTCGTCGTTAAGCGAGATACCACCGTCGGCCTGAGGAGCATAATAGTTATCACACTTATACTGGAAAATGGCCTCTTCGCTCAACACAGAGAAACCGTGAGCAAATCCGCGCGGGATAAAGAACTGAAGATGATTCTCTTCCGAAAGCTCGACAGCGAAATGCTGACCGAACGTGGGTGAATCACGACGTAAATCAACCGCCACATCCAATACCTTTCCCTTTATACATCTCACAAGTTTGGCCTGAGCAAACGGCGGACGCTGGAAATGCAATCCGCGAACCACGCCATAGCTTGATTTAGATTGATTATCCTGCACGAATTCTACCGGATAACCTATGATCTCATCAAGATTTTTCTTGCTGTAGCTTTCATAGAAATAACCGCGTGAATCTGTAAATATTTTTGGACGGAGCACAAAAAGCCCCTCTATTTCAGGTCTGATAATTTCCATATCCTGACAATAATTTTTAAATTATTCGGTTTTTACTCACTTTTAAGTGATTTGTAATTTTTAATTATGCAAATATAATAAAAATCTTTAATTTTGTAACCGTTTAAGCAGGATTACACCCTTTTGCATTTAAATGAACTCTATGGGAAATATGCAGGTAGATAAATTAAGAGGTGAAGAATTACGGGAGTTTGGAAAGCTCGTGAGAGATTATCACGTCCTGATGCGTCCTCTCCTCAACGATGAAGAGTATAATAAACTTCGGTCTACGTTACTCAAAGGGTTACGCGAGACGCATACTGTTCATTCCAAGCGCGACATCCCGCTTGCTATTCTGACATTGCGAACCGCCTGCGCATTCGCCGAAATGGTGGATCCCGACTGCAATATTTTGATAGCGATATCTCTTTATCCTCTTTACCGACAGAGGGTGCTGACTCTCGAAGAGATCGCGGGAGATTGGGGCGATGATATTGCAGGATTGCTTGACGGTCTGTCAAACGTAACAAAATTCAGCAATCGCAACTCCGCACACAATCAAGACAATTTCAGAGGATTGATGCTCGCTCTCGCCCACGACATCCGCGTCATTATAATCATGATCGTGGAAAACCTGATTCTGATGCGGATGATAAATCATCATCCTGACGAGGAGTGGGTGCGCAATGTGGCGTTCGAGGCCAATTGCCTCTATGCCCAGCTCGCACACAGGCTGGGTCTGTATAAAATCAAGGGTGAACTCGAAGACCTGTCGCTGAAATATACCAATCGGGAAATATACACACAGATTGCTAAGAAACTCAACGAGACAAAACGTTCGCGCGATGAATATATCAAACAGTTTATCGCTCCCGTCAAGCAACGGCTGGAGGGCGCAGGTCTGAAGTTTTCCATCAAGGGGCGCACTAAATCGATCTCTTCCATCTGGAACAAGATGAAGAAACAAAAAGTGGACCTTCCGGGAATCTACGACCTTTTCGCCATACGTGTCATTATAGACACTCCACGTGAAAAGGAGAAACAGGATTGCTGGCTGGCATACTCCATTCTTGCGGATATGTATACCGCCAACCCGGCCCGAATGAAAGACTGGATATCCTTGCCTAAAAGCAACGGATATGAGAGCCTTCATGCCACGGTGATGGGGCCCGGGCAGAAATGGGTGGAGGTGCAGTTCCGCACGGAGCGCATGGACCTCATAGCCGAAAAGGGTCTCGCCGCCCACTGGCGCTATAAAGGAGGAAAAGGAGACAGCACAGATAAATGGATGAACAATATCCGCGACATCCTTGAGACAGCCGATGCCGGCCCGATGCAGCTGATGAAAAATATCAAGGCTGATGCATTCGGTCAGGAGGTTTTTGCGTTCACACCCAAAGGAGATTTATTCCGTATGTCGGCCGGAGCCACAGTCCTCGACTTCGCATTTCATATCCATACCAACGTCGGGGCGCATTGCACCGGCGCGGTTGTTAACGGCGCACACAAAAAGCTGAATTACAAGGTGCAGAACGGCGACACCATCGAGATTCTGACCGCCTCCAACCAGACACCCCGTCAGGAATGGCTAAATATCGTCACGACCTCAAAGGCCCGAAACAAAATCAAACAAAGTCTTAACGAAGAGAAGCAGCGTCTTGCCGATATCGGTAAAGAGTCGTTCAACCGTCGTGCCAAGAACCGTAAGATAGAAATAGAGGAGGCTGATCTGATGCGCCTGATCAAGAAATCTGGGTATAAGTCTCCTATCGACTTCTATGCCGACATGGCGACCAATAAGACCGATGCGGGTAAAATTCTCAACACATACCTCGAAATGACCACGCGGGAGACAGAGACCGAGCATGTGTCAGCAGAGGAGTTCCAGCTGATTCAGCCTGTAGAGGAAGATATCAAGAGCGACGTCCTCGTAATCGGCGAAAAGAATATCAACGGTCTTAGCTATAAATTCGCGAAATGCTGTAATCCGATATACGGCGATGATGTCTTCGGATTTATTTCATCGGATGGTTCTGTTAAGATTCACAAGACCAACTGCCCCAATGCACGCCATATTCAGGAGCGTTACCCTTATCGTCTTATTCGCGCCAACTGGAGCGGCAAATCCGGTCAGATGCTTCCGGCCTCGCTACGCGTGATAGGAAATGACGACATCGGAATCGTGGCCAACATAACCTCCATCATCTCCAAAGAACCTAACACGATGCTCCGAAACATCTCCATCGACTCGCACGACGGAATCTTCCAAGGTTATCTCGTGATTGGCGTAACCGACAACCGTCAGCTCACATCTCTTATCAAGAAGATAAAGACTGTAAAAGGAGTGAAAGATGTGGTCAGGATGTAACCCGGAGACAAACCACTTACAACATAAAAATTGCCCTCCATGTCAATTCTCACAATGACTTGGAGGGCTTATAATATTTATTTCAACCTATCTTAATTAATGGCGGAAGCCACCGGGAGGGGGACCCATTCTGCCACCGCCGGGGCGACCACCTTCGGGACGACCACCCGGGGGCGGACCCATCGGACCACCGTCAAACTCATTTTCCTGCGGGCGTTTTTTGTTCTTGAGCGTGTTGAACGTATAAGACACTCCGAACATCACATAACGCGTCAGGTCGTTGTAACGGCTGTCGGTGATGGTGCCGTTGCCGCTGACAGATCGTGAGATATTCTTGTTTTGTCCGAGAAGGTCGTAAGCACGCACACTCAATGTCAGGCTCTTATCCTTGAGCAAACTGTAGGAAATCTGCGCATTCCAAAGCCATGTGCTTGAATCGAAACCGGCAGAATATCCCGAAGTCTTGCTGAAATTGAGGTCGGTGTTCAACTGCAGTCCGAAGGGAAGATATAAGTTGGCATCGGCACGGAAACCGTAGGAATGAGTATACATATTTTCCTGCGACGGCAACGTGTTTGTAGCCATGTTGAAGCTATATGTCGGGCTGGCTGTCATCTGGAAGATATCGGAAGAGAATGTCATGCCTGCGCTCGGGAAAAGTCTCAAGTTGCCCGAGCGGTTGAAGTCGCCATTGATATAACCCGCCATCGATGAATAGCTGACACCGCCGCGCGCATTGAAGCGCCATTTGCGGTTGCGCAGCGGCTGATTGATCATAAACATACCTGTGCCGGAGAAGTTTCCGTTGGCATTGGCGTATGTCGTGGTTCGTTTACCGGTCTCAGGGTCAGAGACGGTGCGGTTGATGACTACATTCTGCGAATACTGCAATCTGAGCATAGCCATAATCGCCTGCTGAGTCGACTGGTTGAAATTATTGAAATGCACATTCATCGACTGCGTGAAAGTCGGTTTCAGGTCAGGGTTACCGATAGTAACGTGCAACGGGTCCGAGACATCGGCCACAGGCTGCAGCTGGGTCAACGAGGGCGACGAAGTGCGCGCACGGTAATCAGCTCTCAGCGATTTTGTCTTGCTGAACTTATATCTGAACCTTGCGAACGGAGCTACATTCCATACCCATCGTGTCTCGATATTTCGGTTGGTGTTGATAAGATCTTCACTACCGCTCGAAGATGGCGAGAAAACCATACCGGCTTCCAACTGATAATCTTTATTGACTTTCTTATATCCCACCTGCAGCTCCTGAGTGGAGAATTTATTTCTAAATCGGTTGGAAAGATCTGTATCAAAGATCGCACCGACAGGGAGATTCCTGTAATCTTCAGGTATGAAGTATTCGGTATAATCCGGTTCGGGAAGATTATAGGTATCCTTGTCCGCATTGTTGAAACGATACTGCATTCTGTAAGCCACCTGCAGGAAATTTCCACGTTTCACATCACCCAACGGCTCAGTCCAGGTGAGGCGCGCACCGACAGTGTTGTTCCATTGATGACTGTCGAGGAAGCGGTAAAGGAAATCATCATCTTCATCGGGATTAGTCACCAAGTAATACATGATGTCGCTCCATGTGGTTGATTTCTGACGTGTATCTGAGAATGAATAGTTGGCCTGAACGCTGAACGAACGACCGGGATGTGATGCAAAATTATGATTGAAAATCAACCGACCCTCGGCATTATAACTTTTACCGTGATTGAATTTCTTGCTTTTGTCGGCATTGATCGGGGTGCCATCGAAAGCATCCTGCATCAGCAGACTCTCGGACCACGATTCCGAATCGCGTTTGTTAAATGAGAACTGCGGACGGAAGTCGAGAGTATTGTTCGGGTCTATCTTCCACTCCATACGGAAATCTGCACGGACGTTATGACCCTCATCATCAGCTATACTGTTTTCGGTTTTAAACTCGTTTCTTCCCGGCTGGCGATATTCGATATTCTTCTCCGTGGTGGAATGACGGTCGGTATGCGAATAGAACACGTTACCCCCAACACGGAATGTCTCGGTCTTGCCGACATTGAAATTGATACCGAGCTGCTGAGAAGTCAAGATACCACCATTGTTACCAAAACTGGTAAAACGTCCGCGCCCCTGATCCATAAATCCGAGGTCGTTGGTGTTGTTTGCACCTCCTACAATAGATATCTGATTATTATCGGTAAAGGTTGAGATATTGAACTTACCTTCATAACGTTTGTCGGTACCGTAACCACCTTCAACAGTGCCGAACCATCCGTTTTTCATATTCTTTTTGACGGTCAGGTTAATCACAGTCTCCTCCTCGCCGTCGTCTACACCTGTAAGACGTGCAAGATCGCTCTTTCGGTCTACTACCTGCACCTTGTCAACAAGTTCTGACGGAAGATTCTTGGTTGCCATCTTCGTATCATCACCGAAGAACTCCTTGCCGTCGACAAGAATTTTAGAGACCGTCTTACCATTTGAAGTAATCGCACCATCCGATCCTACTTCCACGCCGGGAAGCTTCTTTAGAAGATCCTCAACCGATGAATTCGCCTGAGTCTTGAAAGAACCGGCGTTAAACTCGATTGTATCCTGTTTGGCTACCACAGACGCCTTAGTGGCAGTCACCACAGCATCCTGAAGCAGCGTTGCCTCCTCGTTCATCTCGATGCGACCGAGATCTATGACCTTAGTGGTGTCTTTTACCTCCACAATCTTTTTGATTTCATCCATCCCGACCATCGAGATGTTGACCATGTAGTTGCCGGGATTGACATTCTTGAATGAGAACCTACCCTTTGCGGTGGTAATCATAAACCCTTTGCGGACTGAATCGGGATATTCCACCAATTGGGTAGTCACCCCCTGCAAAGGTTGATTGGATGAATCTGTCACCACTCCGCGAATCACGGCGGAGTAAGCGCTGCCTGCCAACAGAGTGAGCAATAACAATAGGGCAGTTAATTTTTTCATAAAGACCTTGATGATGTTTATAATTGGAATCTTTTTTTCACCTTAACCCGGTGGCTCACAAAGCTACCTGCAGCAACGCGCCGGGCAATTAGCACAATTATATGACACAAGTAATAAGCATTAGTTTAAATTAGAAGAGAATTATTTATTTACTATAGCCCTGAAAGGGCGAATTATTAATAACCCCATTCGGAGTGAGAGAGCTTGCGAGCGAACGGAGATTGGGGTATAGATCTATCTTTTCCATCCCTCCCTGCCCGGCGTTCCGCCGGGCAGGGAGGGGTTATATGGGATTGGATTTCAACCCCACACCACCTCGCTTACGCTCGTTGATATGGGGTTATTATTGATACGCCCCGTTGGGGCTTCATCTGATACTGTAAAAGATTATTCAGTATATCATTAAAAAATGGTTCAACTCAAAACATTATTGCCGAAAATAGGGTTTATCTATTAGGTGTGTACATAAAACATCGAATAGAAATTAATCATATACCCATACAATTATGAAATTAGAAGAAATCGACATCACCACTCTTGAAGAGAAAGGAATCAGCAAGGAAAAACTTCAGGAAGAGTTGGAAATGATAGCAACCGGTTTTCCGTTCTTGAAAATCGAGGCTCCCGCAACTATAGGCAACGGCATCTCAGCCATGACCGATGAATTGAAAAACACTTCAGTGAAATGCTGGGATGAATTCCTTGCCAACGGAGGTGTGGTAATGAAGATGGTACCCGCCAGCGGTGCCGCCTCACGAATGTTTAAGGATGTGTTTGCCTTCGTCAACGACAAGAACGACAAGCCGAAAAACGATTTCATGAAGCACTTCTTCGACAAGATCGAGGAGTTCGCTTTCTTCCCCCGACTTAACTTCGTATGCCTCAGTCTTTACGGTAAAGGAGTCTGCACACTTATCGAGGAAAAGAGATACAAAGATATAGCTAAAGCCCTTATCAACAAGGAGGGTCTGAATTATGGTTATCTACCGAAGGCACTTCTTCAGTTCCACAAGGTAATCGGCACTTCCCGCACTGCGCTTGAGGAGCATCTGGCCGAGGGTGCGATGTATGCCGCCGGCAAGGATAAGAAAGTAAACGTGCATTTCACTGTTTCGGAGGATCACCTTCCTTTGGTAAAGGCTAAAGTTGAGGAAGCCGCCAAACATTTGGGTCACAAGTTCGGCGTAACTTACAACATCACTTATAGCGTTCAGAAACCGTCGACCGACACTATTGCCACGAATATGGATAACACTCCATATCGTGAGAACGGCAAGCTCTTCTTCCGCCCGGGTGGTCACGGTGCTTTGATCGAGAATCTTCACGATCTCGATGCCGATGTAATCTTCATCAAGAATATTGACAACGTGGTGCCTGACGAGCGCAGAGAGTCAACTGTTGAGTATAAGAAAATCATCGGCGGTATTCTTGTAGCTACCAAACAGCGCATCAACGAATATTGCAAGACTTTGGCTAAGGGAACTCCGAAAGCTGAGGAACTTGCCGAGATGCTTGCCTTCACACGCAATGTTCTCTGCATCACACATGACAATGCCGACAACATGACGGATGAAGAGAAAGCATCTTATCTTTTCAGAAAGCTTAACCGCCCCGTGAGAGTTTGCGGAATGGTGAAAAACGAAGGTGAGCCCGGTGGTGGTCCGTATCTCGCATATAATCCCGACGGCACTGTTTCTCCCCAGATTCTTGAGGCTTCGCAGATTGATCCCGAGAACAAGGAGGCTGTTGAGATGATGAAACATTCCACTCACTTCAACCCGGTGGACCTTGTAGTTTCAACTCGCAATTATAAGGGTGAGAAATTCAACCTTCCCGAATTTGTGGATAAGGCAACCGGATTCATCTCTATCAAGAGCCGAGAAGGTGTAGAGATCAAGGCTCTCGAACTTCCGGGTCTGTGGAACGGCGCTATGAGCGACTGGAACACTATTCTCGTAGAGGTGCCTGCAGATACTTTCAACCCCGTTAAGACTGTGAACGATCTCCTTCGCGATTCTCATCAGCCTAAAGCTTAAACCGTAATCACATAAGATTATGAAGAAAATCGGTTTATTTCTAATTCCTATCGCATTCCTCGCCTCTTGTTCAAGTAAAAGCAACAAGGGGGAGGCAATGCAGAATGATTATGTCAACGCATTGCAGGATTCGATAGCCGCCACACAGCACGCTATCGATTCGTGCGAGAATCAGTTGAGCATCGAAACTGACCAAGTCAACGAATGGCTGCGCGATTTCACCGTAGTCAGCAATCCGCGTGAGGTTGAGAGCTACTACATCTTTCAGGGATGGCAGAACCGCTATCCGCTGCAGAACACAGGTATAGTGGCCCGCATCTCGAATGGTGAGACTCTCGAACTCATTGCCGCCCTTAAAAACGGCACTTTCGATTCCATCACTGTTGAATCGCCGGAGACTACAGCCTCTACGGCCGTGGTGCCTAACGATCAGGCATTGAACTACCGTCGCGATGGTCTTACGACCGTAATGTTCTCAGGGCCGGAAGCGGACGATGCCGCGAAACTTATTGCCGACAATGAATTGAACAAGATTACAATCCTTTTCAAGGAAAACGGCAAGGTGAAAGGATCTTGGCAGATGTCAGATGATTACAAGAAGATGATATGCGCGACTTCGCTGCTTTATTCTGCGCGCAGAAGCCAGATGAGTCTTGAAAACGGCCTGAAACTCTACACCGCCAAGCTCAACATCCTCCGCAATCATCTTGACGCTAAAGCCCCGCAAGAATAATTGATTTTATGACTCTAACTCGTGCTGAGAGCTTTAGCACTCTGTTACTTCTCACCTCTCACTTCTAACTTCTCACTTACAACTATGAAAAAACTCATCATACCCATGATGCTGATCCTCGGAGGCGCCTTTGCCTCCGGGGAATGGCATTTCCCCGAAAAATATACAGGTCCGATAACCCCGACCACCGACACCACCTGGCATCCGGATATCCTCGAAGGATACGAAGCCAGATATGTCAATCAGGGCAACGCATTCGACGGACCGTGCCGATCCACAATCGTACGCAAACTGAATCCGAACAAAAGCCGGAAAGCATTCCTCTACGTTCATGGCTTCAACGACTATTTCTTCCAGAAAGAGATGGGTGAGCGTTTCGTGGATTCAGGTTTTAATTTCTATGCCGTAGACCTCCGCCGTTACGGTCGCAGTTGGGAACCGTGGCAGTATCCCTTTAATGTCCGCAAGCAGACGGAATATTTCAACGACATAGATTCTGCTCTCGCACAGATCCGTCGCGACGGCAATACCGATATCACTTTAGGTGGCCACAGCACCGGCGGACTGACCGTAGCCTATTTCGGAGCATTGAAGGGGGCACGTTGCGGTGTGAACCGAATAGTTACCGACAGCCCGTTTCTTGAATGGAACTTCCCTGCAGCCATGCGTAACGTCGGCGCTCCGATTATTGAAGGATTAGCAAAGATTACTCCCAACGCGAAAATCAAACAGGGTCATTGCGATGGATATTCCTATTCTCTTCTCAAGGAGTATGACGGCGAATGGACTTATAACACCGATTGGAAGATGATTTACTCTCCCCCTGTCACGTTCAGCTGGGTCGGTGCAATCAATCACGCACAATCCGAACTGATGAAGAAAGCCGACCATATCACTGTGCCCATTTTGGTGATGCACAGCTCGCGTAAGATCGACGGATGCAATTACACTCCGGAATTCAAGACGGGCGATGCGGTGCTCGATCCCGCCATGCTTCAGAAGCGAGGCATGAAACTTGGGAAAGTTCGGGAAGTCGTCACTATCGACAGCGGCATCCACGACCTTATCCTCTCGCTAAAACCTCATCGTGAAGCCGCCTACGACACCATCTTCTCCTTCATCCGAAGACATTAAGTGAAAATTTGGAAACACCTCGAAGAGGTGAAGCAATAATAACCCCATTCGGAGTGAGGGAGCATCGCGAACGAACGGAGATTGGGGTTAGAATCCTCACCACTAAATATGACCTCAGAGAGGTCGGACAATAACCTCTATTATTATTCGACCTCTCCGAGGTCGTTTTTTTATTGTGCCATATACCCCACACTCCGCTACGCTCCGTGCGGGGATACTATTATTACGCCCTTTCAGGGCTTAATGGGGCATCTACGATCATCTGCCTCGCAGAGTCACTCCTCTAATAAAATAATAATTATTTTGTCACCTTTCGACTTCGGGAGGAGTCTTATATACGAGATGTCTCAAAAATTAAGTTAAATAATAAAAAAGTAATGATATGGAAGAAATATTAACTGTCTCAATTCCTATTTTCATCTGCGTGGTGCTCCCGATATCCATAGTGGCAATAATTGTCAGAGCATCAATCAACAGCGACAACAAACGTGCGCAAGTGCTCATCAAGGCAATTGAATCTAATTGCAACATAGATGCCGATAAATTAGCCGAGGCACTTCAGAAACCAAAGAAATCACCCCGTGAGGTGCTTAACCTCCGTCTGCTTCGCGGTTGCATCTTCTCCTTCATCGGGCTTGGATTTTTGGTAATTGTCATTTTATCACTTACCACAAAAACTGCTCTTTATTATGACCCATCGTATCTACCGTTCTCATTGATAATATGCATTCCTTCGCTCGCAATCGGTATCAGTTACCTGACAGTCTATTTCGCAACACGCAAACAAATCAAAGACTAACAGAGAGATATGACTCGCGAGCAATTCATATCACAAGTTGAGGCCACCGAGAAAGCGTTCCGACGTTTCCTCGTGGCCCTCTGTTGCGGAGATTCAGAGCTCGCTGACGATATCGCTCAGGAATCCTATATCAAGGCATACCTGTCTTGCTATTCTTTATCCAATCTTGAAAAGTTCAACGCCTGGATCTACAAGATCGGTTACAACACTTTCATAGACCATCGCCGTGGCGAAAGACTCACCGAAGGATACGAACAGGCTAAGACATTTGCCACTCAGGAGAGAGCCGATTCATCATTCGCATATCAGGAACTCTACGAAGCTCTGAATAATATCCCTACCAAAGAGAGAACTTCGATACTTCTGTTCTATATGCAAGGTTACTCCATTAAAGAGATTGCCGAGATTCAGGACACCACTCAGGACGCAGTCAAACAACACCTCTCGCGAGGGCGCAAGCACCTACGCGGACTATTATCAACCGATTAATCCGAAATTGCCATATGGAAGATGATAAATTAAGACAACTGTTCGATAATTTCGACCCCGAACTAACTTCGGGCGTTCAATTTTTTAATAAACTCGAACGCAAGTTGAACTCCGTAGAGATAATAGTCAAGCATAACGCTGAGGTAAGGGCACGGAACAAAAAAGCTGTCGTGATAGCGGCCTGTGTCGGATTCATAGTCGGTTTCCTCTTCTCACTGGCTCTCCCCTATCTCAATGAAGCTGTTGCGAATTGGAAAATGACTCTACCTGTCGACTCGTTTATGCACCTATTCGCCGATAACTTTACAATAATAGCCTGGAGCATCATCGGCCTCGTCTCCGTCATATCCTCCCTCAACGCCTTCGACCTCTCCCGCACCCTCCTCCAACCGCAAAGCAAATAGAACCAAACGAAAAAGAGAGGCGCTGAAAGGCGTCTCTCTTTTTCGTGACTCGTGCAGGATTCAAACCTGCAACCTTCTGATCCGTAGTCAGATGCTCTATTCAGTTGAGCTAACGAGCCA
>JAIEAO010000150.1 GCA_029071345.1 Muribaculaceae bacterium
ATGTATGTCAAGGACGTGAACTATGCTCTGTTCCTGATATGGATGCAGACACCTATCTATTGGGCACATGAATTTGAGGAGTATATCTGCCCCGGCGGTTTCCTGAAGTTTTTCAATAGGAAGCCTCTCAAGTCGGTTAAGGATGAGTATCCTATGACCAAGGCGGTTTCGTTCTGGATCAATATACCTCTCGTCTATATCCTGCTGCCTCTTATGGGTATAGTTTCAAACTACTGTGGTGTGGAATGGGGGCTTTGGGTAGCTTATTACTCGGCACTTAACGCTTTTGCCCACGTTGTAATGTTCTTTATTTTTGGCTTCAAATACAATCCGGGTCTTGTGGCAAGCGTAGTTCTGAACATTCCTTTCGGTGTCTACACCGTTTGGTATTTCCTCTCAAACCACCTTGTTTCAACCGAGGTTAATATCATCAGCATTATTGTCGGCATTATCGCTCAGGCATCAATGATGGTATATGGATTCGGCTACCTTGTGCCCAAAATCAAAAAAGAGGGATTAAGAGCAAAATAATGATTTGTCAGAAGTATTTTAATGAAGGAACTCACGGACCATAAAATAAACTCGTGTGAGCCACTACACGAGTTTTGGAACAAAGGAGGTGTCGTGATCTGCACCGCAGGAGAGGCAGACATCAGGATAAATGACAATATCTATCATTTGGCAAAGGGCAGTGTATTTATTGTAACCCCATTGATACAGATATATGAAATAAATCCATCGCCTGATTTCGAACAAATCTCTTTTGTCAAAGAGCTCAAAGTGTTCTATCCGGTCTTCAAGCTGATTTCCGACACCGGTATCCCACTGAGGGTGAGCCAAAGCCCCTGCTGGCAATTAAACGACGATGAATTTATTTTTGCCAAAGCTCAGTTTCGACGCATTGAGGATAAATTGGATAAAATTGCCTCAAGCACGTCAACCGAAGAACAGTTGATAATCGGCAATCTAATCAATCTGATATGCGTGGAGACGATGCTTGAAGTTGTGAGCAATCATATCCTTAGATTTGACACATCTTTTGAATCGATACGAAACAGCAATGTTGCTTATCAATTTATCCTCGCTCTGCATGAGAATTATCACACTGAGCGAACCGTAAGCTGGTATGCGTCGCAAGCGAATATGTCCACCGGGCATTTTTCGGCTATAATCCGTGAGACCACCGGCCAGTCTCCTTCCGAGTGGATTTCATCAGTCACAACCACATACGCAAAGCTCCTGCTTGAACAAACCGACAAGAGTATCAAAGAAATTGCTAACGAATTGAATTTCCCCGAGCAATTCACTTTCCGCAAATACTTCAAGCGATATGCCGGAATGTCACCTACCGACTACCGCAACGAATCACGATAGACTTCATAAAAAAAATGCTGCGCCGGAAATGATGACGCAGCATTTTTTATATGAATGACAAACGGTTTACTCGGGAAGTACAGGGAGTTGAATATAGCTCGGATACTGACCTCCGACATGAAGGATGTGTGTTCCCTTGTTGTCGGGGATACAGCCTGGAGTTCCGGGCATGATACTGCCTATTTCATCTTTTGTCGACACAACTACGCGCATTGTCTCGCCGGGATAGAACACCATGCCGATAGGACTGAGAATGATGTCGAGTTCTGCAACCTGACCGGCGGAAAGCTTGTCGATCTGGCTGAAGGAGTAGTAAGGGCATATATCGGTTGAGCGCTCGGGATCAAGATGACGCATTGAGGCGCGAAGACGTCCGTGTACACCTTTATACCGCAAGGTGGATGCTCCATCCTGAGTGAAATCGTGGAGAGCCGCACCGTTGTTTGGTACTACAGATTCCGATAAGATGTTGCCACGTTTGTCGAGCTTCTGAACCCACACAAATACGTCCATATCGTCGTAGCCCTCAACCTCGGTGTAGAGCTTGATTTTGGGATAACCAACGAATTTAGTGGTCTTGTCAAACGTTTTCTGGAACGATACGCGCACTGGCAGGCCATCGGGGCTATAGCGAAGCGCCACTTCCTTTTCGGGAACTTCATCTTTAAGCGAGCGGGTTGTGCCGTCGAGATAAAGTTTCTCATAAACAGCCTCTTTGGGCGGGAACTCATCAGCTACGATGCCGGTCTTATTATCACCTTCGAGGTCAAGGACAGCATAACGCACGGCCGGAGTGTCTTCCCAACCGTTCTGCTCATCCTTGAGGTAGCGGTCAAAGAATTTCTTACGCTCTTCAGTGTTGTGCATATCGTAGTAATCCGGCCATTCCTGCGAGTCGTGGATCCGCAGCCACTTCTTATCAGTGCCGAGCGCACGCCAGGCACGGAAAGTACCCATAGTGTGGAGCGTATTGGAATAGCTTGCCGTGACGAATGCCGGGATATTGATCTTGGAGCAGTCGGCACGTTTGTCCTGCCAGATTTCAGCTGAAGCAAGCGGATAGGCATACATCTCATCTATCATATCCTCACGTTGGGCTCCACTCATGCTGACATGATTCACCTGCAGACGGTCCAGAAAATGAGGGTCAGGAATACCGCCCACATAGCAGATATCGCGATAAGCATCCTGCAGACCCTCGTGAGGTGCTATGCAAGTAAGATGAGGGGGCTGCGTTGCGGCGATGAACCACTGGGAGAATGTAAGATAGCTTGTGCCGGTAAGTGCTGTTTTACCATTGCACCATTCCTGAGTGGCGAGCCATTCGATAAGATCATAGGCATCGTATGCCTCCTGCGAGCCAATCATGGTTATATCACCCTCGCTGCGGGCGATACCACGGGGGTCGGGATTGCATACGGCGTAGCCCTGCGCACACCAGTAGTCGGGGTCCGGTCCCTCGAACTTCGTCAGGCCCGAGCTCCATTTGTTTCCCATTCCGAGCATATTGAAAAGGCCGATGTAGCGCGGTGCTGTTCCGGCAGTTTTGCCATAGGGGCTCCATGCTATAAGAACAGGCACTTTATCCCCCTCTTTCATATCAGCGGGAAGATATATGTCAGTATAGATTGTCACGCCGTCGCGCATCTTCACACCCACATCCTGCAACATTCGCAGGTCATGCTTCAGAGGCGAACATGCCGGATGCAACTGTGTTCCGGCTTTAAGAATACGATCGCCGGGATTGAACTTGCTCATTACGCCATGAACCACAGCGTCATCGACATAGGGATATGC
>JAIEAO010000151.1 GCA_029071345.1 Muribaculaceae bacterium
CCTCTTGTCTCGCGGGCTCGTAGATGTCTATCCCAGACAGCGTAATATTTCTTGTCGTAGCCGGGGAAGGATGGGTAGACCGGGAGTCCGTATTCGCTTTTGATGAAGTTGCCGTTTTCGTCAGTCTTCTTCATATTGCCGTCCATGTATTTCACGAAGAGATAAATGGCAAGGTCGCGGTAATCGTCAGTGGCTTCCTTTGCAATTTCAGCACCCTCCGCGTTCACAGCCTTGCGGTAGCCATCCATGTTGCCGGTTTTCACCATCGCGGCGAGCTGCTGGTCTTTATCTTTGCGCGAATCGCGGTATTTATCCTCAAGACGGTTCTGCACTTTGCGGATGTCGGGAATCATCTGGTCGTAGCGGTTGTAGGCTTGGTTGGCGATGATGTTTGTCATCCAGAAGTTAGCCTTGGGGTCGAATGTGTTAATGTCGCCGGGTTGCAGCTCCACGGGAATCTCGGTCATGCCGCAGTAGAATGGCATATATACAGATGTGTTGGTGTCGTCCGTGCCGAACCATAGGATGCCGCCCACAGGGTCGGGGAGCCAGTCGCGGCTCTGGCTTACGAAGCTCCAGCCTGTCTGCTGAGTGGCTATGGCGCGCTCGTTGCAGTAGGTCTTACCGTTAACCTCGAAGTCCATCGGGCGCCAGCGGTAGGGCACATGGTAAGGGCCTGCGCCTACATCCTGGGTCATATCGAACGGTGTGCCCTCGAAATGATCGCGCATGCTCCATTCCATATCCTTGAGGCTCACTTTCTTGTCGGGCACGACATAGAGGGGCATCGGCTCATCGTTTTCGCCCGAGCACCATGCGTAATACTTATCCATCTCCGGCTTGAAGCGGCGGAAGTAGCTCCAGACGCGGGCATCGCAGCCGCGGCGGGTGTCGACGGAATGGTTCTCGTAAGCGTCCGCGAAAGAGAAATCCTCGTCTTTGCCATTGAAATATCCGCGTTTGCGGGCGAAGGAGATCACATCTTTCGAATATTTCACGTTCTCCTTATCTTTCATGTTGACCTTGCGGATGCGAGGCTCGTTGGCGTGACCTGAGATAGCATCATCGGGGATACGCACGGCAATCCACACCGCACCTTTCTCTGCACCTTTGCCGATCATCTCCATCACCCACACTTCGTTTTTGTCGGCAATTGAGAATGACTCGCCGCTGGAGGCATAGCCGTATTTGTTGACGAGGTTTCCCATGAGATCCACGGCCTCGCGGGCAGTCTTGCAGCGTTCGAGAGCGATCTGCATGAGCGAGCCGTAATCGATGATTGCATTTCCGGTGGTGTCTACCAGTTCCTTGTGTCCGCCCCATGTCGACTCGCCGATCACGAGCTGATGCTCGTTGATGTTGCCCACCACATTATAGGTCTCTGCCGGCTGCGGGATTTCGCCGAGTGGTTTGCCGCTATCCCATTCCACCACCTTGCGCATAGCACCCTTCGGATGTTTAGCGGCGGGAGTGTGGGTAAGCATACCGTAGAGGTTATGGGAGTCGGCGGCATAAGTCACCATCACCGAGCCGTCGGTCGTGGCTTTTTTGCCGGCTATGAGGTTGGTGCAGGCATCGGCGTTAAACGCTCCTGCCGCCATCAGGGCCCCTAAAGCGGGGATAAAAAGAAGTCGCTTCATATTAATGATTCGATTAGAATTTATAATGTATTAACTACAAATATACAAATAAAATTATAAAAATGATGATGAAATGTGCATATTATGGTTTATTAGCGTTATACTATAGGATAGTATGGTTGCCGGATACCGAAATTCGAGTATATCGTGCATTATCCGGATAGAAATTACAATATGATTATGGAAAAATTTGAAGAAAATATTGAAGAGATTAGACAATTAGCTGAAGACAATGCCATCGATGAGATCGTGGAGAAGACAGCGGAACTGTTGCCTGAGGTTGAAGAGATAGAAGTGGAGGAGAGCCCGGAACTGAAGACATTCGCCGAATTGGGCGTGAATGATGCGCTGCTGAAAGGTATCGAAGAGATGGGCTTTGTTCATCCGATGCCGATTCAGGAGATGGTGATTCCTCATCTGCTTCACGAAAACGGAGATGTTATAGGTCTGGCCCAGACCGGAACAGGCAAAACGGCGGCGTTCGGTCTGCCGGTGCTTCAACGCATCGACGCCGGCAAGGTTGTGCCGCAGGCCCTTGTGATCGCTCCTACCCGTGAGCTTTGCCTTCAGATAGCCGGCGACCTTGCCGACTTCTCCAAATATGAGGAGAAAATCAAGATCCTTCCTGTCTATGGAGGTTCCAGCATAGAGAGTCAGATCCGTTCGCTCCGCTCGGGAGTGCAGGTGATCGTGGCTACTCCGGGTCGACTGATCGACCTTATCAAGCGTGGCGTTGTCAAGTTGGAGGATGTTCACACCGTGATCCTCGATGAGGCCGACGAGATGCTCAACATGGGATTCCTTGACGACATCGATGAAATCCTCTCTCATGTGCCCGATCACCGCAAGATGCTGATGTTCTCCGCCACAATGCCGAAAGAGATCGCTCGCATAGCGCGTAAATATATGCACGAGCCGGTTGAATTCGTGGCCGGCAACCGCAATGAAGGTGCCAAGAATGTGCGCCACATCTATTACATGGTGAAGGCGCACGACAAATATCTCGCGCTGAAGAGAGTCGTCGACAACAGCCCGAACATTTACGGCATCGTGTTCTGCCGCACCAAGAAAGAAACTCAGGAGGTGGCCGACAAGCTGATTGCCGACGGCTATAATGCCGACTGTCTGCACGGCGACTTGTCGCAGGCTCAGCGAGACCTCGCGATGAAGAAATTCCGCGATCATGTGACACAGCTTCTGATCGCTACGGATGTTGCGGCGCGTGGCCTTGATGTCGACGACCTTACGCACGTCATCAACTATGGCCTGCCCGATGATGTGGCAGTCTATACTCACCGAAGCGGACGAACAGGCCGTGCGAACAAGACCGGCGTATCAATCGCTATCATCCATTCTCGCGAAAAACATAAGATACGTCAGATTCAGGAGAAGATCGGCAAGGATTTTGAATACCGAAAGGTGCCGACACCGGAGCATATCATCGAAAAACAGCTTTACAATCTTGCCGACCGTCTCGAAAGGGTGGAGGTTAACGAGCAGGAGATCGCAAAATATATTCAGGGTGTGCGTAAGAAGCTCGAATGGCTTTCGCAGGAAGACCTCTTGAAGCGTGTGCTTTCATTGGAGTTCAACCGTCTGCTTGCATACTATCAGAATATGCCTGACATCGACCTCAACGAATCGGATAAGGGTGGCAAAGGTAAGCGTGACCGCGACGGCGGTTCGCGCGAGAAGAAGAACAAGGACCGTCGCGAGGCAGAGGCCGGATATGAACGACTGATGGTGAACGTGGGTAAGGCCAACGGCTTCTTCCCCGGTAACCTGATGGAACTCGTTAATAAAAATGTTAATGGTCCGAAACCGAATATCGGAAGAATCGACCTTCTGCCGGGCTACACTCTCTTTGATGTTCGCAAGGAGGATGCTCACAGGGTGCTTGATGCTCTGCGTCATGCCGATTTCTTCGGCGATAAGATTCATGCCGAGATCGCTACTGACAAAGATTATGCTGCCGAGGCGGGTGGTAGTCGTCGCGGAGGAAAGCGCGGAGGAAAGGAGAAACCTGAATCGCGCGGTTCGCGTGGCGGTCGCCGCGAGAGATCTTTCGACAAAGAAAAGAAAGACAAGAAGTCGGCAGTGGCTAAAAAAGATAAGAAAGTAAAGAAAGAGAAAAAGGAGAAGAAAGGTAGAAAAGATAAAAAGAATAAGCCGGGTTATAACGGCAACTATGAGATTTTCTACAAATAACCCTCTCCTTGCAAAGATTACGAAAAGTGGGAAGAATGACAGAATCTAAAGCTCATAAAGTCTTCGGGGTGCTGGTAGCGTTGTCGGCACTCATAACCGGTCAGGCAGTTTATGCCAAAAGCGAATCCGGCAAATCGATGACAGCGTCTGAAGCTTTTGCCGAGATGCCGGTGTCGGTGCTGGATATGGTAGACAGGTCACGCCGCCTCGATATGCTCGATTATTATTCGGCCGATAGCATTGCGAAAGTGCCGAACACGATGGAGGGTGTGTCATATCTCGAGAAAGTCACTCCCGATTACCTCAAAGTGTGCCTCACTCCGGTCTCGACAATGACCATCAAGATCTTGCCCTCGAAGAAGGGGGAGATAGTGATGGTGGCATATACTGTGGGAGGCAATGACCAGGCTTATGACACTGATCTGAAGTTTTTCGACACGTCGTTCAATGAGCTGAAACGGGATAAAATTCTGCGTTCGCCCGAATTAGATCAGTTTTTTGATTATCCCGACAAGGAATCCCGCAAAGAAATTTCGGATGCGATCACGTTCCCCACGGTGATGTATACCCCCGATGTAGAGGGAGCCGGGATTGCTGCTGAATTGACTGTGGGGAAATTTCTTAGTCTTGACGGCAGGAAGCTGCTGAAAAAATATATCAAGCCCACGGGGCTAAGGTATCGCTGGGACGGGTCGAAATTCAATTTGGAGAAATAACTGAAATAGATTAATTTTGCAAAAAAATAACCCCAAAGGGGTGAGTTAATAATAACCCCGCATCGAGGAGCGAAGCGACGATGGTGTGGGGTTGAAAATCTACCTCCAATAAACCCACTCCCTGCGCGGCATACGCCGCGCAGGGAGTGGGAGAAAATAATATAAGGTGTTTACCCCACACCGATATTCGTTTCGCTACGCTCACTCATATCGATATGGGGTTATTATTAATTCGCCCTTTCAGGGCTATTGGGTTAACTTGCTAAACAGCAATAACTGAGTTTTAAATAAAATTAACCATTAACCATATATAAACATGGATCGCAAGGTAAGAGTACGTTTTGCTCCGTCACCCACAGGCCCCCTCCATATCGGAGGTGTGCGCACCGCATTATATAACTATCTTTTTGCACGCGCCAACAATGGCGAGATGATTCTCCGTATCGAGGACACCGATTCACGCCGTTTCGTGCCCGGCGCCGAGGAATACATTAATGAATCGTTGGCATGGTTAGGCATCGGCATAGACGAGGGTGTGCGTGAAGGGGGTAACTACGGCCCTTACAAGCAGAGCGAGCGTCGGGATATATATCGCAAATATGTGAAGCAACTCCTCGACAACGGAAAGGCTTACATAGCGTTTGACACTCCCGAAGAACTCGAGAAGGCGCGTGCGGAGGTTCCCAACTTCCAGTATGACGCTTCCACACGCGGCAAGATGCGCAACTCGCTCACAATGCCCGCCGAGGAGGTTCAGAAACTCATAGACAACGGTGAGCAGTATGTAGTCCGTTTCCTTATCGAGCCAAACCGTGAGGTCAAGGTCAATGACCTTATACGCGGTGAGGTAACCGTAAATTCATCTATTCTTGACGATAAAGTGCTCTATAAGAGCGCGGATGACCTTCCCACGTATCACCTCGCCAACATCGTCGACGACCACCTGATGGAGGTCAGCCACGTTATCCGCGGCGAGGAGTGGTTACCTTCTGCACCTCTCCATGTGCTTCTCTACGAGGCATTCGGCTGGAGCGACACGATGCCTAAGTTTGTGCATCTTCCCTTGCTTCTTAAACCTGTGGGCAACGGTAAACTCTCAAAACGCGACGGCGACAAACTCGGTTTCCCTGTCTTCCCGCTCGAATGGCATGATCCCAAATCGGGAGAAATTTCTTCGGGTTATCGTGAGAAAGGTTATCTCCCCGAGGCTGTAGTGAATTTCCTTGCACTTCTCGGCTGGAATCCCGGCGACGACTCCGAGGTGATGAGCATGGATGAGCTGGTTAAGAAATTCTCGTTCGATCATTGCTCGAAAGCCGGTGCCAAGTTCGATTATCAGAAAGGTATATGGTTTAACCATGAATACCTTATGTCGAAACCCGACGAGGAGCTTGCCGAGCTCTTCATGCCGATTCTTAAAGAGAAAGGTATCGAGGGTTTCAGCAAAGAGTATGTGGCTAAAGCGTTGGGTATGGTTAAGGGTCGCGCCAACCTCGTTCCCGACCTCTGGGATCAGGCTGATTTCTTCTTTGTGGCTCCCGAGCAGTATGCCGAGAAGGATGTCCGCAAACGTTGGAGCGCGGATACTCCCCGTATTATGAATGAACTCATTGAGGTTCTTGAAAGCATCGAGGATATGACTTCCGCAAATGCCGAGAAGATTGTGCTCGACTGGATCGCAGAAAAGGGTTATCATCTCGGTAATGTGATGAATGCATTCCGTCTGACAGTGGTTGGTGCCTGCCGTGGTCCGCATATGTTCGATATTACCGAACTCATGCCGAAAGAGGAGGTTATCGCACGCATCCGCAAAGCTATCGACACCATACCTGCGCCTGAGAAATGAGAATGCCCCGGTTCAAGGAGATAAGGGGATTTCTTGCCGAAGCATCCCGACAGCTATTGGAGAAGCCGCTCTATTCAGCGGCTATCTCCGTTTATGGAGCCGGCATTAGAGTGGCTGCCTTGAAGAATAGCAAAGCCCGGTTGCTTGCCAATGGTCATAAGGAAATCTGGAGCACACTTGAGAAAAATATAGATCATTCGGCGCGCTATATCTGGGTTCACGCCGCTTCGCTGGGCGAATTCGAGCAAGGACGACCACTGATTGAGAAACTCAAACAGGAGAGACCGGAATATAAGATTCTTTTGACCTTCTTCTCTCCTTCGGGCTATGAGGTGCGTAAAAATTACGACAAAGCCGATTGCGTGTGCTATCTTCCGCTCGACACACCCGGTCGTGTACGCCGTTTCCTTGATATCGTCCGCCCCGAAAAGGCCGTATTCGTGAAATATGAATTCTGGCGCAACTATCTCCATGCGTTGTGGGAGCGCCAGATACCGGTATACCTTATCAGCGCGGTTTTCCGTCCGGATCAGGCTTTCTTCAAGAAGAGCATGGCATGGTACGCTCTGTGGCTGAAATGGTACACGCGCATCTTCGTGCAAGACGAACGAAGCAAGAATCTTCTTGCCTCGGTAGGTGTGGAGAATGTGGATGTTTTCGGCGACACCCGCTTCGACCGCGTTAGGGATATCCGCGCCAACGGGCGTAAGATTCCAGAGTTGGAAGTTTTCACTGAAGGCGATAAACCTGTGATGATGGCCGGAAGCAGTTGGCCGCAAGATGAAGATGTCTATGCCGAGTGGTTCAACGCCCATCCCGAAGTGAAGCTCGTAATCGCTCCGCATGAATTCGATGCTGCACGACTTGATGCGCTCAAAAAACGATTCCGCAACGGTGCGGTACTGATGAGCGAGGTTAAGGAAAATCCGGCGTTGCTCAAAGAAAATCAGGTGTTGATAATCGATTGCTTCGGACTGCTTTCATCCGCGTACGCTTACTGCGATGTGGCATACGTTGGCGGCGCATTCGGAGCCGGACTCCACAATATCAACGAACCGGCGGTTTATGGCGTGCCGGTGATCTATGGCCCGAACAATGCTAAGTTTATAGAGGCCCGCGAGATGGCTGAATCAGGTGGAGGTCTGCCGATAGCGTCCAAAGCCGATTTCGAAGCCATAGCCGACAAACTCCTTGCCGGGGACGCTTCCGAGCGTAAGCGCAAAGGAGAGTTGGCCGGGAAATATATCCAGAGCAAGCTCGGAGCTACAGAAAAAATTTTTAATAAAATTTTTTCAAAATGAGATGTGACAAAATGTCATTTTGACAATTTGACATATTGAAAATAAAACTTATAACTGAAAACCATAATATTTAAATCATGAAATTGAAACTCTTCGCAACCGCTATGATGGCGGGATGTCTGATGGTTGCTGCCGCCCCGGTCAAGACCATAACGATCAATACCTCTAAGAAAGGTGCAGAGATTCCTGAAACTATGTATGGCCTCTTCTTCGAGGATATCAACTTCGGAGCTGACGGCGGTCTCTATGCAGAGAAGATCAAAAACCGTTCGTTTGAATTCGCCAATCCTCTTCAGGGATGGTCGATCGCCGGCAAAATCGAGGTGAAAAACGACGGTCCTTTCGAGCGTAATCCCCACTATGTGGAGCTGAAAGGCACGGGCCACAACGATAAACACACCGCTATTGTCAATGAAGGTTTCTTCGGTGTGTCGTTCGAGAAAGATTCAGTCTATGATTTCAGCGTGTATGCTCGCGTTCCCGATGGTGGAACAGCCAAGATCGAGGTGCAGCTCGTAAACGAAGCTACACACGGAGGCAATCAGACTTATGCTGCAAAGAAAATCGAACTCTCAGGCAGCGAATGGAAGAAATATACTTGCGAACTGATTCCGAGCAAGACCATCGAGAAAGGTAAGCTCCGCATCTTCCTCAAAAAGCCGGAGAATACCGTGGACCTCGAGCACGTGTCGCTCTTCCCCCGCAATAATGTCAACGGACTTCGAGCTGACCTTGTGCAGCGTCTCGCCGACCTGAAACCGGGTGTGTTCCGCTTCCCGGGCGGTTGCATCGTGGAGGGCACCGACCTTGCCACCCGCTATCAGTGGAAGAACACCGTGGGTGCTCCTGAGAATCGTCCGCTGAACGAGAACCGCTGGCAGTACACTTTTACCCACCATTTCTTCCCCGACTATTATCAGACTTACGGCCTCGGATTCTATGAGTATTTCGTGCTCAGCGAATTGCTCGGTGCAGCACCGCTCCCGGTGCTCAACGTAGGTCTCTCTTGCCAGTATCAGAACCACGATATGTCGGCTCATGTGCCTGTCAATGAACTCGACCCTTACATCCAGGACGCACTTGACCTTATCGAGTTTGCCAACGGTCCTGTGACCTCTAAATGGGGCGCGCTGCGTGCCGAGATGGGTCATCCCGCACCGTTCAATATGAAATATATCGGTGTCGGCAACGAGCAGTGGGGTCCTGAATATGTAGAGCGCCTTGAGCCGTTCGTTAAGGCCATCCGCGCCAAATATCCAGACATCAAGATCATCGGTTCGTCAGGTCCCGACTCTGAGGGCGACAAGTTCGAATACCTCTGGCCGGAGATGAAGAAAGTGAAGGTTGACCTCGTTGACGAGCACTTCTATCGCCCCGATGAGTGGTTCCTTTCACAGGGCACACGCTACGACAATTATGATCGCAAAGGTCCGAAAGTGTTCGCCGGTGAATACGCTTGCCACACTAAAGGTCACAATCAGAACCATTTCGGCGCGGCCCTTTGCGAGGCTGCATTCATGACAGGCTTGGAGAGAAACGCAGACGTTGTGGAGATGGCTACCTACGCTCCTCTCTTCGCGCACGTTGACGGCTGGCAGTGGCGTCCGGACATGATATGGTTCGACAACCTGAGAAGTATGCCTACGGCAAGTTACTTCGTTCAGCAGATGTATTCGCTCAACAAGGGTGACCGCGTGGTGCCGACCTCGATGGACAAGCGGCCTGTGGCCGGTCTCGAAGGTCAGGACGGTCTTTTTGCCACCACTGCTTACGATAACGCCACCGGCGAATATATCGTGAAGCTCGTCAACACTTCCGACACTCCGCAGGAAGTTAAGCTCGATTTCAAGGGTCTCAAAAAGAAATTTGACACTGCAATGGTGACATCATTCCACGCCGATGAGAAAGCGGAGAACACCCTCGACAATCCCAACCAGGTAAAACCCACCGAGTATAAACTGACTGACCTCGGCAACACCAACGCTCCCGTGGTTACTATCCCCGCAAAGACCTTCAACGTCTACCGTTTCTAAGCTGGAAAGCAATAGATAGCATATAAGTTGCGTTAAGAATATAGGTGCGCCTTCATCGATTGATGAGAGCGTGCCTATATCTATAATTGCTACTCATGAGATTCAGGATATATCACATATTTTCGATATTATTTATAGTGCTGCTGTTGGCGGGATGCGGCGGTGCGAAACTTTCCACGGCCAATGAACAGATGGCGCGGGGTGAGTTTTTCAATGCTGCCAAGACTTATCGTGCCGTCTATAACAAACTGTCGCCGAAGAACGATCGCGAACTGCGTGGTGAGGTTGCGTTTAAGATGGCTACCTGCTATCGCCGTCTGAACCAGTCGGCGCGTGCATCGGCAGCTTATCAGAATGCTATCCGCTACAATTATCCCGATTCGATGGCCTATTATTATCTCGGCCATTCGCTGCAGGGAGAGGGAAAGTATCAGCCGGCAATCGATGCCTACCGGACTTTCCTCGAATGGCGACCTGACGATGCGCTGGCAAAGGAGGGTATCCGCGGTTGTCAGAAGGCTATCCGGGCTAAGAATGAGCCGAAGACAAGATATGTAGTCAAAAACGCCAAACTTTTCAATTCGCAGAGATCTGACTTCGCTCCGATGTATCTCGACAAGACCCTGAATACGATCTATTTTACATCTTCGACCGAAAAGGCCACGGGTGACAATAAATCGGAGATTACAGGCACAAAGAAGTCAGATATATTCTTTTCCACGAAGAACGAACGCGGCGAATGGCAACGTCCGGAACCCGCCGGAGGCGAACTGAATACGGATGCTGACGAGGGTATCGTGAGCTTTTCCCCCGATGGTCAGACTATGTATCTGACGGTAGCCAAGCGATCTCCGACGGCTGACACTTCGGTGGAAATCTACACCTCCCAGCGTTCGGATGCCACCTGGAGTGCGCCGCAGAAGTATGAGATTACGGCCGATACACTTTCGGCCTACGGCCATCCGGCGGTGTCGCCTGATGGTGTTTATCTATATTTCTCTTCGGATATGCCCGGCGGTTACGGCGGTAAGGATATATGGCGCATCAATCTCAAGTCTCCCAAAGGTTCACTTGAAAACTTAGGTGAGCAGATCAACACTTCGGGCGATGAGATGTTTCCCTACGTACGCACCGATTCTCTCCTTTACTTCTCTTCCGACGGTCATCCCGGTTTCGGTGGTCTCGACCTTTTCCGTGCAAAACTGAATTCAACAGGTCAACGCTGGAGTGTTGAGAACATGGGGCTGCCAATGAACAGCTCCGGCGATGATTTCGGGATCACGTTCGGCGAAGGAGAATCGGGATTCTTCAGCTCCAACCGCAAGGATGCACGAGGGTATGATAGTATCTATAGCTTTGAACTTCCGGAAATTCTTGTTACCATTTCAGGATACGTTCTCGACAAAGATGAAGAGCCTGTGCCCGGGGCGGTGATACGCATCGTGGGCGATGACGGATCGAATCAGAAAGAGGTGGCCCGCGATGACGGTTCTTTCAAATTCAAACTCGAACGAGGTGTGAAATATGTGATGAAAGCCGGAGCGAAAGGGTATCTGAACGTGAAGCAGGAATTCGAATCAGGTATGGAAGAGGAGAATGCCGATTATGGTGTTGACTTTATCCTTGCTGCTATCAACAAGCCGCAGGTGGTGGAGAATATCTTCTACGACTTCGACAAGGCTACGTTGCGTCCGGAATCCAAAGAAGCGCTCAACGAGATAATCGCGACGCTTAACGAAAATCCGAATGTTACTATAGAGATGGGTGCGCACACCGACCGCAAAGGTTCCGACGAATATAACATCAACCTTTCTAACCGCAGGGCCAAGAGTGTGGTCGATTATCTGATTGCGGCAGGCATTTCTGCCGACCGTCTGACTTGGAAAGGTTATGGCGAGAGCGTACCGAAGAAAGTCACCAAACGCATCAATCGCGAATATCCGCAATTTCCCGAAGACACCGTTCTTGATGAGGCATATATAGAAACGCTATCGCCGGAAGATCAGGAGATAGCAGATCAGATCAATCGACGGACCGAGTTTCAGGTTACATCCATCGATTACAATTACTATTAAGCGCACAGCACTTAATAGTAATAAGTATAAGTCGCTTCGCGACAGGTATAAAGTATATGGCGTAGTGCGCCAAGTAATAAGTAATAAGTAATAAGTAACCCGAGTGAATAAATCTCAATTATTCACTCGGGTTTCATTTTATAAGTTCAATAAATAAAACTACCAACAATATTACCTCGTTACATCATACTTATTATCTATTACTTGTTACTTATTACTTAACATTGACTTAATCGCAGATTAAGTTAGTGTTCGCGGCGTTTAGCCCCGGTGGCTTTTTCAAGGCCGGCGGCTATGTCATTGAAGATGTCATCTACTACGCCTAAGCCGTTGATGGGAAGGTATTTACCCTCATTAGTGTAGTACTCTTTCAAGGGTAAGGTCTGATTGTGATAAACATTCAGGCGGCTCTTGATTGTTTCCGGGTTGTCGTCCGCACGACCGGTTTCCTGACCGCGACGTATCATTCTCTCCATCAGTTCGTCTTCCGGCACTTCAAGACCGATCACGGCATGAAGGTCGGTGTTGCGTTTGCGAAGCAACTCTTTCAGAGCTTCGGCCTGAGGGATTGTACGTGGAAAACCGTCGAACACCACACCCTTCTTATCCGAAGCTTCCTTATCGAGCACTTCGTCAAGAATCTGGATCATCAGGGCGTCGGGTATCAGATTTCCCTTCGAGATGTAGCTGTCGGCAATTTTACCTAATTCCGTGCCCCGGCTTATGTGGTCGCGAAGCACCTCTCCGGTGGAGATATGGTAAAGACCATATTCATCGATAAGTTTTGCGCTTTGGGTGCCTTTGCCGCTCCCCGGAGCGCCGAATAATACTAAGTTAAGCATAATCTTCTTTTATTACATAGATATCTTTCAAATTGCGGACTTTGCCGTCGAGGTCGAGGCCATATCCGATAATGAATTTCGGGGGAATTGAAAAGGCGATATAATCAGGCTTGAATCCCGTGGTCGAGCTTTCCGGCTTATAAAGAAGTGTGGCGAATCGCACGGAGCGGGGATTGCGGGTCTTGAGGTCGGCGATCATTTTCTGAGCAGTGAGACCCGTGTCTACGATATCCTCGATTATCACCACGTCTTTGCCTGCGATGTCCTCCTTGAGCCCGATCACCTCCTTAACCTTGCCGGTTGATGAGGTTCCTTCATAGCTCGAATATTTCACGAAAGTGATTACGGAGTTGTTCATCCCTGTCTCGCGGTAAAGGTCGGCGGCAAACATGAAAGCGCCGTTAAGCACGCATATAAAGATAGGGGAGGAATCTCCTAAATCATTACGAATTTCTGAAGCGATACGTTTTACCTGTTCTGCAATCTGATCTTTTGTTATGTATGGCACAAACGAAAGACCATCTACTGTAATCTGATTTTCCATTTTATCGGTTATGAGGGGGAATAATTGTGGCACGCCGCAAGTTTTTTCGGCAGGCCGAATAGGCCCGGACGATAAGTAGCGGTCTGAATCCTCTCAATGCAAAATTAATCAAATGCTGCGAGAAATGCAATAAAGGGCTGACTATTTTGTATTTGAAAAGTTGGCGAAAAAGCAAAAATATAGGCGCATATGCTAAATAATGTTAATAAGAAAATTTTTTTGTATGTTTTGTGGCATATATTCGAGAAAATTATTAATTTTGCATTAGAGTTTTTCATGGTATTAGATTTTAAGGTTAACGGAAGATTGGTTGTCGGGATGACAATCAATTTTTTTATGCCCCTATTTATAGTGTTTATTGCGGATCAATGTAGAATTTAAGTATTGATCGGCTTCATTCGCAGAATGAAAGTGGGAAATACAGAATAATAGTATCAATCAAACGTTAAAATATGTTAAATAGGAAAATATTTTTATGTTTTAGAGCATAGTTTCAAAATATTTTACTAATTTTGCATTGAGTTTTTCATGGTATTAGATTTTAAGGTTAACGGAAGATTGGTTGTCGGGATGACAATCAATTTTTTTATGTCCCTACCAATCCCTGATAATTATAGTATAAGCCCGGAACGGGCGAGATAATCTTAACCCCGCATGGAGCGAAGCGGAATGTGGGGTGTTTGCTCACACATGATGTTAAGCGGCGGAGTGGCGAAGCAATAATAAAAAGGGAAGAGGGAAGTGGGATTGTATTAAAATTTTGATATGTAAGGAAAAATTACTAAATTTGCTCAATTATCGATTGAACCTTAAAAGGAAATCTTTAGTTTTAAACAAGAGAATTATAATTCAATAGATTAAATAATTATATAGAGTTACAAAAAACGATTTAGAACCATGCACCCCAACAGGCAGAGATGCTCAGGTGCTAATTATTAAAAAGATGGAAGAAGCAAAAAAGTCAAAACGACCCAGAATCGGAGCTGCCGGCATGAATATCGGTTCGTCGGAAAGCGTTGATAACGAGTCTCGTTATGAAAAAGTAAATTATCCCGTTGACCCCTCTAATAACTCAGAAGAGGGTCATGAGTCTGAACAAAGGTCTTATCAGCAGCGTCCCTACGGCTATAATAAGAATCGTCAGCAGGGTGGTTACAACCGCGCCGGTGGTTATAATAATCAAGGCGGTTATCAGCCCCGCAATTCTTATGGTCAGGGTGGTTACAACCAGAACCGCCAGCAAGGAGGCTATGGTCAGAACCGGCAGCAGGGAGTCTACGGTCAGAACCGCACTCAAGGTGGCTATGGCCAGAATCGCAATCAGGGCGACTACGGTCAGAATCGCACTCAGGGCGGATATGGTCAGAACCGTCAGAGCGGATATAATCAGAACCGCCAGCAGGGTGGCTACAATCAGAACCGTCAGCAGGGTGGATATGGTCAGAACCGTCAGGGTGGATATGTACAGAATCGCCAGCAGAACGGTTACGGTCAGAATAATTATCAGCGTCAGAATTATCAGCAGAATAATTCTGAGAATACATATCAGCAGAATCAGCAGGAGGGTGGCTATCAGCCCCGTCGTCAGAATGGTTATGGTCAGAACCGTCAGGGCGGATATGGCCAGAATCGCCAGGGCGGTTACAATCAGAACCGTCAGGGTGGTTACAACAACCGTCAGGGTGGTTATAACAACAACCGCAATCAGAACCGCCAGAATCCGGGAATGCGCTTCATGCCGCGTCCGAAACAGGTGGATTATGTTCTCGAAGATATCGATCCGAACGAACAGGTGCGCCTGAATAAATATATGGCAAACGCCGGCATCTGCTCACGTCGTGAGGCTGATGAGTATATCACTTCAGGAAAAGTGAAGGTTAACGGAGAGGTGGTAA
>JAIEAO010000152.1 GCA_029071345.1 Muribaculaceae bacterium
CTACAAAGATGTGGCATAGCCAAGTGGCAGGCATGGCAGTGGGCAAATACCCGAAAGGGGTACTGGCGCACTGTTCACAGCCCGATACTCAAGCGTGCCATATCAAATGAGACCTTGAAACGAGCGCACTATCCCACACTTACGGAATACTACGAGAAACTGCATCCGCGTTCAGAACCGCCGTATGCCGAACGGCACGTACGATGGTGTGAGAGGTCGGTAAACACGAAAGTAGGAGATAAACACCTATGATTAGTGTTTACCTCCTACTCGATTTCGACAGAAAAATGCCAAACCTCTTACTACCTACTTGTATATTGGGATTGGAGGGTATTTGTCTTACTTGGGGAGGTTGAAGACGGTGGAGATTTCCTGCATCTGTTCGGGTGTCATACCGTCAGGAATGAAGCCCATTGCACGGGCATCACGGTATATGATGGCGCTCTTGTTGAGTACATCGACCATGTCGAACGCTTCCATGACATCATCACCGACGGCGAAGACACCGTGCTTCTCCCACATCACTACGTCATAGTTGTCATCGATGGCCTTGATAGTCTCTTCGGCGAGTTCTACCGATGACGGCAGCATATAGGGCACTATGCCGAGACCGCGCGGACAGAAAGCCTTTGTCTCCGGGATCATGCTCCACAGCAAATGTGAGAGCACGTCTTTTTTCAGGAACATTGGATTATGGCTCATCGCTACAAGCTGGATAGGGTGAGTGTGAACCGATGCCTTATAGTTCGAGCCTTTACCGATCAGGTAGTTGTGTACGCTCAGATGCGAGGGGAGCTCGGATGTGGGCTTCACAGGTTCATCGGCTACAATCTCATAATTAGAGCAGTCGTCGCATATTCTGATGATTGAGCCGTTCTCCATCGGTCGGCGGGCGAGGTCACGCATTCGGCGGTTGGTACCCTTGCAATAGAACCAGCACCCTTTGAGGTTAGGGAGTGTCGCGCCGATCGGCATAGGTTTGGTAATTGCCGGCATGGCGCGCATTGCGTCGTCGACGTACTCGGTAATATTCACTGTTATATTGCCGCCGTTGCGCTCGGCCCAGCCCTTTTCCCACAGGTAGCCGGCTACCTCGGCGACTTTATATACCTCGGCACTTAACGCCGGGCGGTTTTCAAGAATTGACATAACATTATATCAGTTGAGGTAAAAAACATGAGATTATAAGTATCACTATACCCGTCAGGAGCGTTATGATTGTGGCGCGTGAGCAACCCTTCCACTCCTTGAGAATGATGCCCCACACATTGGAGAAAACCACGTTAAGGGCCATAAGGATACAGAACGATAGCGTCATGAGAGTGGGGGAACCGGTCAGGAATCCCTTGCCGAGACTCAGCCCGAAGAACTGACTGTACCACAACGCGCCGGCGAGTGCGCAGAAGAGCAGATTATTGAGCCATACCGAGCCCTTTGCATAATCGCCCCATGAACTATTGCGTGCGTTCTGCACCAGACAGTAGATGACGTTGGTGATGAAGCCTCCCACGGTGACAAGCAGTGTGGCCGGTAATGTACGGTAGATTGCCGGTGTGAGTTCACCGAAGTTTATGTCAGCACCAAATTCGAGTCCGACATTGAAACAACCGCTCATGAAGCCGGCCAGTAGTGCTATCGCCAGACCTTTCGGGAAGTTGAAATCCTTTACAGCCTCCTTCTTCTGCTCCTCGGTGAGCATCGATGATTTCATCGAACCGGCTATGCCTATCACTGCAATACCGATCAGAGTAACAACCACGCCGATTATTACCGAAGCGGTTAACGCCGATAGGGGATCAAGTTCGGGGAAGAAGATGTTGAGCAGTACCGGGCCCATGACCGTACCGAGTGCCGCACAGGTGCCGAGAGCGATTGACTGGCCGAGCGCCACGCCGAGATAACGCATTGAGAGACCGAATGTGAGGCCTCCTATGCCCCACAGTACCCCGAACAGCATCGTCATCCACAGGTTGAAGGGATTGCACTCTGCGAACAGTTCCCAAAGGGTGTGACCTGCGGGAACAGCAAGCATAGCGCCTATGAGCGGGAACACGAGCCACGCGAACACACCCTGCACGATCCAGTAAGTCTCCCAGCTCCAGGACTTGACCTTATTGATAGGCACGTAGCTACTCGACTGGCAGAACGCACCTATAGCTATGATTAGCAAACCGATAAGAGCTTCCATCAACGCTTAGAAGTTACCTCGGTTTCATACTTCTCCACCTCGGCTATGAAATCTGCTCCGGCGGGAACGTTATTGCGCAGGCAGAACATATTCCATACGTCGCCGAACGGCATCGCCTTCGCCTCTTCCATAAGGGCAAGTTTCTGGAAGTTGCGGTTGGAGAGTTCGAGTTCGCTGAGTTTCGCCACAGGCTCCAGCAGACCGCGAAGAATAGACTTCTGAGTGGCACGTGCACCAACTACATACGCACCGATACGGTTGATTGAGGCATCGAAATAATCGAGACCGATGTGTACGCGGTCGAGAGCGTTGCAGCGTGTGATCTCCATGCAAAGTTCCAGTGTAGAGTCATCCATAATAGTAACATGGTCGCTGTCCCAACGGATGGGACGTGAAACATGGAGCATGATCTCGGGGCAGAACAGAAGCACCGATGCGACCTTATCGCCAACAACCTCTGTGGGATGGAAATGGCCGGTGTCGAGAGTGACAATCTTATTGTTCTTCGCGCAGTAACCGAGATAGAAATCATTGCTTCCCACCGTGAAAGCCTCAAGACCGATGCCGAATACTTTCGACTCCAGACAGTCTTTCATGTGATGGTACTCGGTTTTGTAAATCTCATCGAGAGAATCCTTCAGAATTGAACGGTAGAGCATACGGTTTACCGTCATCTCCTTCTGACCGTCGTGGACCCAAAGGTTCATTATGCACTGGTCGTCGAGCTGACGGCCCATTTCGTCAGCGATGGCACGGCAACGCTTTGTGTGCTCGATCCAGAAATCGCGTATCCCTTTGTCGGGGTTACTCAATGACAAATCTCCCGACTTCGGATGAGAGAACGAGGTCGAGTTGAAGTCGAGTGTCAGGCCATTGGCTTTGGCCCAATCTATCCATCCCTGGAAATGCTTGATGCTGACCTCGTCGCGATCAATCTTTTCATTGTCGAACTCACCATAAATCTCGTGAAGATTGATACGGTGGCTGCCTCCGAGCATAGAGCAGACCTTGAGCAGGTCGGCACGCACCTCGTCGATGTTGCGGGCTTTGCCTGGATAATTACCTGTAGCCTGAATACCTCCCGACAGGCTGTCGGTCGATTCAAATCCGGTTACGTCGTCGGTTTGCCAGCAATGAAGCGAGAGCTGTACTTTCTGTAATGTGTCAAGGGCTTTATCTGTGTCAATATCAAGTTCTGCATAGCGTTGACGGGCTATCTCGTAAGACTGTTCGATTTGTTTTGCATTCATGATTGTGAAGTTATTGTTAGGTATTTGTTATATGCTGAGCCTCTATCGGAATTGGGTGAGGGAATGAATGTTTTCAGTTGATTAGACTCGCGTATTATCTTGCGCATCTCTCCGAGCGAACTGACCTCTCCGGCTGCCCGAGCCTGGACCATGATGTTTCCGGCAGCGGTACATTCCACAGGACCTGCCACAACCTCAACACCGAGTGCATCGGCAGTCATAGAGTTCAGGAAGTCGTTCTGCGATCCTCCGCCGATTACATGCAGCCTATTGATGGCGAACGGTGCGAAACTCTCCAACAGTTCAAACACCTGACGATATCGCAGTGCGAGGCTCTCGTAGATGCAGCGCGTGAACTGCCCCGGAGTCTCCGGCACGGGTTGCCCGGTGCGGATGCAGTAGTCGGTGATGGCTGCGGTCATGCTTGCAGGATTAGCAAACACCGCGTCATCGGGGAAAATGAGGGAGCGAAGCGGTTCTGCTTCCTGTGCCATATCTACGAGCTTGGAGTATGATGTTTCGAGACCTTCGTTTGCCCACTCTTCTCGACAGCGTTCAAGGAGCCACATACCGCAGATGTTTTTCAAGAAACGAATCGTGCCCTCAATGCCACCCTCGTGGGTGAAATTCTCGGCTGCAGAGCGGTTGTTGATAATTGGGGTGTCGATCTCTATGCCCATCAGGCTCCATGTGCCCGAACTGAGGTAAGCGAAGCCATCGCGTTCGTCACTCGCAGGCACAGCGGCGACAGCCGATGCTGTGTCATGACCGGCGACCGCTACCACCGGCACCGGCCCGAGACCCGTAAGCTGCTGCACCTCGGGCGTAAGAGCACCGATTAACTCACCGGGCATCACCTCTCGACCAAAATTCTCTTTAGCAATTCCGACCGAAGCAAGGATTTTCTCGTCCAAACGTCGTGTCGAGGCGTTGACCATCTGAGAGGTCGAGGCCATCGTGTACTCCGTCACCATCTCGCCTGTTAGCAGATAACTCAAGGCGTCGGGGAGAAAGAGGATCTTTTCGGCAACATCAAGTGCTGACGCCTCGGCACGTCTCATGGCTGAAAGCTGGAATAGCGAATTGAACGGCATTACCTGAATACCTGTGAGTGAGTAAACCTCATCGGCCGGCAGTCTGTCGGCAAAATAGCGTGCCGGTTCACCATCGGTATGGGTGTCGCGATAGCTGCGAGGCGTTCCGATAATGTGACCATCGCGACCAATCGTCACGAAATCCACGCCCCATGTGTCGATACCGATTGATGTTAGTTCTACTTTACGTTCGGCTGCAGCTCGCAACCCGCGCAGAACCTCGTCATACAGATTCCATATATTCCAGTAGCACCGGCCACCGTGACGTACGATACGGTTTGGGAAACGCGTCAGCTCCTCGAGAGTAAGCCGTCCATCGGCAAGTGTTCCGAGAATGGTGCGACCCGAAGTCGCCCCCAAGTCTATGGCAAGAAAATATGACATTAGTATTATTTATTGATGGGTCCTATACACTAATATATTGTGGAAGAGAAATATCAATCAAAATTGATGTAGACGTTCAAATTCTTGCGACGGTTTGAGAATCCTTTTTACAGGCCAGTATGACTTATCCACTTCAAATTGAGTCGAATCTTTTATATCCCGGCTTGAGGAACCGACATAAAGGGTATAAGTGCCACCGGTAGTGGACCATGCTGATCTTTCTTCATCGAAAAAAGAGACATCGCAGGGCGTAAATGAGAATGTGAGAGTTTCCGACTCGCCCGGTGATAGTGTGCGGGTTTTTGCATAGGCAAGCAGCTCTTTGGCAGGTCGTTCAGGTCCGGCAGGAGCACTATAATATAGTTGAGCTATTTCTTTGCCCTGTTGTTTTCCTATGTTACGGATAGTTACAGTTGCCTTAAATTTATCTCCGTCTTTGGAAATGTTGAAATCGGAATATTCAAAATCGGTATATGATATGCCATAACCGAAAGGATAGGATACATCTATATCGAAAGAATCAAAATAACGGTAACCTACATAAATATCTTCCTCATACATCGTGTAGTCAATGTTCTTCTTATCACGAATATGTTTTAGAGTATTTGCGCCAAAAATTATCCCTCCGTCTACATCAACCGGGAAATTTTTGTTTGACGCATGATCCGCATAGTCGATTGGGAAGGTCATTGGTAATTTGCCGCTCGGAAACGCATAACCAAGCAAAACATCGGCAGTGCTGTTGCCACATTCTTGTCCACTCTGCCATGCACACAATATTGCATCCGGTTTATCTTTCCATCTTGCAGTCTCGATAACTCCGCCCGTATTCAACACTACAATAACCGGCTTTCCCTTGCTGTGAAACGCATCACAGACCTGTGTCAGCATCGTATCGATTACGGGATCAAGATAAAAGCTTGCCGACGAACGGTCAGAAAATTCACCGGCTCCAAAGCCCACAGTGATTATTGCCGCATCATCTGTCTCGGCTGAATTCAGAATGTCGTCGAGCGGTATGTTAAGTTCCTTAGGGCGTTGTCTTACTGCCATCCAAAAGGTCGTATCCTCGCGGGCGAGGCGATCGTATTCGTTGTTTATGAATTGATTATACTTTGCGGCAAGTATCGGATTCATTATTAATCCATGATTTGCCAACCCGTCACTGAGATTAACCTTATAAGCACGGTTTACGTCTCCCGAGCCGGTACCTCCGGCTATCATATCGTATGAGTTATTGCCAAATAAGGCAACAGATTTAATATTCGGTCTCAATGGTAAAATTGAGTTTTCGTTCTTTAACAGCACCATTCCTTCAGGAGCTGCGCTTCTGCATAATCGGGCGTTGGCTTCAATATCGGGGTTGTTTGAAAACTTATACTTATTAAACCTCGGTGTCCGCACAATCAGTCTAAGAACACGGGCAATATTTCGGTCAATTACTTTCTCGTCAAGAGTGCCGTTCTTAAGCGCTGTCAGAATATCATTATACTCCCTCTCATATCCCGGTTGAAGCAATTCGTTGCCGGCATTCATTTGCGCCACAGCATCTGTTCCTCCAAACCAATCAGAGACCACCACCCCGTCAAATCCCCATTCCTTTCTCAATAAAGAGTCGAGAAGTTCAGGATTCTCTGAAGTGTACGGTCCATTGAGGTAATTATAAGATGACATTACCGTCCAGGGCTTTGCTTCTCTGATTGCGTATTCAAATCCCTTGAGATATATTTCTCTTAAAGCACGTTGCGATACAATAGATTCATTTGCCTTTCGGTTAGTCTCTTGATTATTAGCCGCAAGATGCTTCACACAAGCACCTACACCCATACTCTGGATACCCGATGTGTATGCTGCGGCTATATGTCCGCTTAAAACCGGGTCTTCAGAGTAATACTCATAGTTGCGACCGCAAAGGGGGTGACGCTGTATATTCATTGCAGGCGCAAGCATTATGTCTACACCATACTCCAGAGCCTCATTACCGATTGCTTTACCGATATCAACGATCAGGCTATCATTCCACGTTGCTCCCAATAGTGTTCCCATCGGGAAATGGGTGCAGGAATATGTTGCCGAATCCTTTTCCCTTAACCGGTCGATTCTTACTCCGGCAGGTCCATCGGCAAAAACTATTGCAGGGATACCGAGCCGAGGAATGGGGCGAGTGGTGCCTGCGGCGCCGGGCACTATATTTTTTGTGTGGCCGATGACCCCGTTCCCCTGATCGTATTCATCGCTCATGCCCACTCCGATTAGAAATCCGGCTTTCTCTTCGAGCGTCATTGCTGCTACTACTTCATCTATTGGAGAAACCCCGAGGCGTGGAAGTGCAGCCTCGGCATAGGTATACGAACACCCAGTCATAGCAAGAATCGCTATGACACATTTAATTTTTATCATAATTAATATTGCTTAAGATCGGGGCTTTACGTGGATTACATTTTTATTATCCGATGATTCATCACTTTCTGACGATATATATTCAAGAGATGTAGATTTCTTTATAAGTTGCATAATCTGTTCAAGTGAAGCATCGTCAAAAGTGGCATAAAAGAGTACATTCTGTAATTTTGGATCAACCTTAAATGTCATGCCGTAAATCTGTCCGAGACGTTTATAGACGTTACAGAGTGGTTCGTTCTTAAAAGCCAGACAACCATGACGCCACAATGTATTTTTCTCAGTGTTGCCAAGATATAAGCGGCCACACTTGATATTTTCATTGTAAACTATCATCTGTCCGGGGTTGAGAACTGACTGTGACAGACTATCGGTTACCAATATAGATCCGTCGTTAAGCGTAACCGTTGTAAGTGAATCAGTTGGATAAGAACAAACGTTAAATTCCGTACCGATAGCTTCAACCGACAAGTTTCGTGTGTAGACCACAAACGGGTGAGTGGCATCATGAGCCACATTGAAGAAAACCTCTCCTTTAAGATCTACTATCCTACGACCATCGGGTCTATCCTGACTATAGGTTAGCGAACTGCCACCGTTGAGCCATACTTCAGTGCTGTCCGGAAGAAAGGTGTGGACGCGAGTTCCATGAATTGCAATAATCTCTTGAGATACAGGTATAAAATGTGATTCGCCGGAGGAAGATTTTTTTAAGAGAAACCCCAATGCTATGATCAATGGAATAAATAAAATGGCTGATGCTTTCTGAAAATAACGAGCGGATTTGTAGAAAAAGTTGCGGTAGCGTAATCTTTTTATATTACCAATGACTTTTTCATAATGCGAAGATATATCCACCTCTGAATACTCCTCCGGATTTTCAGTCACTTCCCAAATTTTCTTCATAACAAGGAAATGCTCGGCAAATTCATCTGAAGAATTGATCAGATTTATAAGCGTGCTTTCTTCTTCAGAGGTTATCTCTCCGGCGAGATAACGAACAATTAAATCATCGTATAATTCAAAATGCCCCATAAACTCTTTATTATTTTGATAAAAATGGAAAAAGTTTTGCTAATTCGGATCTAAGTTCACGCACAATTTTTGTTACCCGAACTTCGACAGTGCGTCGTGAAACATGCATAATCTCAGCGATTTCATCATATTTCATGTGATCCCACCGACTCATTTTAAAGGCTTTGACAGCATCAGTATCCAAGTTGTCAAGAGTGACCTTTATTATCTGCTCTAATTCGTTATAAAGCACTAATTTTTCAGCAGAATCCAGTTCCTCTTTAATAGAGGCCAATGCATTTGCGATATGAGACTCCACTATCTTCTTGTGCTTTATAGCATCCAGACAGTCGTGACGAACACTTCTCAGAAGCCATCCTTTCAGGGAAGTCACTTTAATCCGGCGACGCTGTTCCCATAAATCGACAAATATACCTTGAACAATATCCTCCGCTTCCGACCGTTCGGCTATCCATGAATTGCAATAGAGCACCAAACTATAGTAATACTTTGAAAAGATTGCATTGAAAGCTTTATGATCACTTTCGCGCAATCTTTCCAAAAGAATATCGTCAGTCAGGGCGGAATACTCTTTCATTGTTTATCGGCAGGTGTTAGTATTCCTCTACAATCCAGTCTTCAATTTGGCGTAAAACAATATCAAAACCGGGTTCAGAAACAGTCACATCAAACTTATATATGTTTCCCGACTTGAATTCGAACGGTCCGAGTTGTCTGGTAAATGTCATCCCTTTGAGAGTGCAGGCTATAGAGAGATTACCAACCGAGCCGGGAAGGACGAAGTTCTCGCTGTGGTGGCCACCATCTGTTAAATTGACAGGAATCCGACCGGACACATCCTGTAATGACAGTTGACCTGTAATCAAGTCGAAGTCTGCCTGTCCGGGAAGATTCTGGAATGCCATTGTCACACTCTTCAGATCCTCGTCAGTCACACCTTCACCTGCTTTAATGTCAAACATCACCTGTGCTAAAATATGTTTGAACTGAACTTTGACAGGTGCCAATGCCATATACTTATTGCGATTGGCGGAATACAGATAGTCGCTTTTTACAGCAGCTGCAGCGGTGGAAACATCAAGTGAGATGAGATTATTTTCAGATACTGTCTGATCGTAGGGCGTGTAGGCAAGAATATTTACTTTTGACCCATCCTTGGGGTAGTGGAGCAGGTCGCCGGTATCAATCATGCCATCTGCATCAACCGACATTTTTAGGTTTGAGGCTATTAATTCATCAGATTCTGACGAAACCATGTAGACCCCGACTGCAGTACCGACCTCAATCGCTTCCGGCTTCTCTTTGTCATAAGGCACAATCTGAGCCTTGAGCTGAACAGCTACATCTGGCAGCTCTGTCTGACCTCCTTCATATATGTTCTCACAAGACGACAGAGATATTGCCGACAAGCCGATGGCGCAAATTGATAATAATTTAATTTTCATATTTCCAAAGAATATATTGAAAACATGGGAGCGGCAGTGATCATGGGCTGACACCCCCATGTTTTACAAATATAGGAATTAATTATTAATCTTTACACAACGCACGTTCAAAGCGTTGCAAGTGCTGTAATTATTCAGCTGACCCCAGCCATTATCAAATTGAGCAGCCTGATTCTTAAGCGGATAAGAAGGAGCAGCCATAGAGCCGGAGAAGAGCATAGCACTTGTAGTGTTTCCGAATGTACCGTCGAAGCGCATACGTCCACCTGCGGGATAGGTCGAGAGGGGATCGTTAACGAGTGTATTGCCATCTACATATGAAGCCCAGGGAGACATACCGTTACGGTAGTTCGGCACCATCCAGCCTGCAGGCGAGGGATCGAATACCCCCTTCTCTCCTGTAGCTTCTACTGTCCAGTAGTTCGGACCATAAAGCAGATCCGCATTCTGGTCAGTTGTAAGCCAACTGTAAGGTTCGCCTTTCGATGTAACAAACAGGCCCGGGAAAGTCAGTATACGACGGGTTGACTGACCTTGGTTGTCACCCCAAATACCGTCTACAGTGTAGCTATAGGGATTGTTTTCAATATCATAAAGCGGGATAGTAGTGATTGAGACACCATCGGTGGGGAATTTGTCGGTGAATCCGGCATAAGGCTCATTGTTGCAGCCCTGATAATACATACCAATAGAGAGAGGATTGTTGACATCATTGCTCAACGCACCAAGATTGCGATCCATAAAGATATAATCATCTACGCCGTCGCCGTTATTGTCAACTCCTACAGTATTCTGCTCGGGGTCAAAATTAGTTACCCAGATGTGGTATGACCATACTTTATCACCACCCATTGTAACCGATACAAGAGCGTTACCTTCAATGTTACCGGCCTGTACGGTCACGGTGCTTTGTTCGCGCTGTGCGGCATCGGGATTGAGGGTCACGCTGCTGATAAGGCTCTGGTGATCCTGCCATATCAGAGTTGCACCAAGTTCACCGTCGTTTCTGAGGTTGCCGCCATTGATGTAAGGTATTTCACGCCATACCTTGAATGCTTTGAGAACCGGGAAAGTTACAGACTCACCGGGTTTTACAATATAGCAGTTGGGTAGGTCGGCCATCGAAACGAGGGTAGATGTTATGTTATAGCGATAAGCAAGTCCGGCGAATACATTTTCGTTAGCAAGTGAGTAGTTTTGAGTATCATTACCGGCTCTCAGGACAATAGCGGCATCCTCTGCGACAATCTGCTCGGGAATGTAGGCGCGGTAATGCTTAGCTTCCATGAGATCCATTTTTACCGATTTGACTTCGCTTCCAAGCTGCATCACATTCTCGGTTCCGAAACCGCCAAGATTGAATGAAGCAGTGGGGCAGAAACCATCTACTGTAAGATTGCTACCCGAACCGGCAACGATTTCGGCATCTAAAAGACCTAACTGGTGATAGAATGTGAGAGTGACAGTCTCGGTAGAGTTATCAATATCGGCTGTCTTGGCCATCATAAGGTCATACATCGACGATGATGCGTCATAAGCAATAGCCTTCGGGTCAACATTCTCAGCATAGGGATAGTAAGCATAGAAATCAAGAGCGGTGCCATCCTGGGGGAATGCCACATCCTTGTCAATCATCCATTGGCCATCGACTAATGTAAGTTTGTAATTGTCGGCATAGTTACCTGCAGAAGCGAGATCGGCAGTCTCCCCGGAGGCATGAACAACTGCAAACAAACCTACCTGGTCACCATTATCAAAGGTGGTTTTAAAATTGTCATCGGTAGTCACACGTGTTTGGCTTCCGGCTGTGACGAGCTCGAACTTGATTCCGGATACAGAATTTTGTGCGTTTGAAATCAATTCCTCATCTTGCGAACATGATGCAAGAATAAGTAGTGACGCACTGAAGAAAATTAACTTTTTCATTGATATTTAAAAGGTTTGATAATATTTGCTCCTGACGAGATTTGTAAAATTACCGCTGATGCAGGCTAAATCTGTATATAAGGCGATTCATAAGTACATTCACACATTTTTTTGAAAAAATAAATAATTTAACTTTTTGCAGGTGTTATAAAGCGATGTGTGAAAAAACATCTCAATCGCCTATTATATGAAACTAACCGACACTCATCAAATTCAAACTTATGAACATTGCCAAATCAATTGTTTTATTCGCATTAGCGTTTATAACATCGTCTACCTTTGTGCAGGGGCAGATCAAGGGGGATCTTCCTAAACACCGGCTACCATCGCCAATCTATTCGCCTGAGCCAAGTTTTGTCGATCTATACTGGAAGGCATGGGAGTTGGCATGGGATAGAGTGACATATCAGGAAGGGGTGCCTCAGTCGCCTTATATGGACGAAAACCTGTGGGAAGATACCATCTGGATATGGGATACTGAATTCATGGTGTTATTCTGCCGATACGCTCCCGATGTGTTTCCCGGCATTCAGAGCCTTGATAACTTCTATAAATGTATACTCGACAAGTACCCGACGTCGCTGCGTATTCAGCATCCCGATAATCCGCCCTTCTATTCATGGGTGGAATGGGAATACTATAAAATGACCGGCGACCGCGACCGATTGCAGAAGGTGCTCATTGACAACCGTTGGCTTCAACGTCACTACCAATGGTTCGATTCGCTTAAGATTGGCACTAAACTGCATTTTGAGCACGCCCCGATCCTGTTGCAGAAAGAGGGAATCGGCTATCTATGGGGAAATATCCAAAGCGGCATGGATAACACACCGCGCACTTCCGACGCCATATCAGACAAGGAGATGCTTTGGATGGACGCATTGGCGCAGCAGGCTCTGTCGGCCCTTTACATAAGCCGTATCGCCAAAGAACTTGGCCGCGAGGATATCGCCGAGGAATACGACTCGCTCTATGCCGATGGCAAGCGGTTGCTCAATGATTATTATTGGGATGAAACGGATGGATTCTACTATGACCTCAACAGTAGCGATAATACTCACATCAAGGTACGCACACCGGCTGTGTACTGGACCATGCTGGCGGAGGTGCCGGACCGTGAACAGGCTTCGCGAGTAGCTGCTTTTGCTGCCGATTCGCTTGAATTTGGTGGCAAATATCCCTGGCCAACCGTTTCGCGTCGCCATCATGGCTATGAACCCGAGACCGGTGATTACTGGCGCGGTGGCATTTGGTTGCCCACTGCCTATATGTCGACCAAAGCTCTTGAGGCATACGGCTACCACGACCTTGCCGATGAGAATGCTCTGAAGCTACTCAGACAGATGGATGAGACATACCGCACCTATAGCCCCGCGACCATTTGGGAGGCTTACTCACCAACGGCGCCCCGGCCATCAGAGCATCTGTGGACCTACAAGCCGCGTGAGCGTGTGCGACCTGACTTTTGTGGTTGGTCAGCTCTTGGCCCTATCTCGCTTTTTATAGAGAATGTCCTGGGCTTTCACAACATCGATGCCCAGGCTCGTCTTGTCGAATGGCGAAAAAAAGGGGATGGAAATCAGGGCATCCGCAATCTGCGGTTTGGCGATACAATAACGGATATCGTAGCCAACGGCTCGAAATTGACCGTCAGCAGTAACCAACAGTATACACTGCGCGTCAACGGTAAAAACTATAAAGTCAAAAAAGGGAACAATAAATTCAAAATATGAAACGATTTAACTTCAATGACATTAAATGTGTGGCTGCTGTGGGCTTAACGTTATGGCTTACCGGTCTGCAGACCCTCGAAGCCAGAAACATCACAAAAGACACCGACGGCTATGTGGTCTCGGCCTACGTTTGGCCATCATGCCATAACGATACACTTGGCCAAAAATATCTTTGGCCCGATGGCCGGGGCGAGTGGGAAGTAATCAAAAAAGGACATCCCAGATTTGAAGGTCATCAGCAGCCCAAGCAACCGCTTTGGGGCTATGAAATGGACGACGACCCCGAAGTTGTGGCGCGCTGGATCGACACGGCAAAAAAATATGGTGTAAACAACTTTGTCTACGACTGGTATTGGTTTATGAACGGGCCATACCTCGAGGGTGCCCTCAACGATGGCTTTTTAAAGGCCGCCAACAACGAGGATATGTCGTTCTATATAATGTGGGCAAACCATTTTGTCAAGAAAAACTACTGGAACTGGCATAAGTATGGAGATGATGAGTCAATTTTGTTTGATCCTGTTCTCGATGAGAAAAACTATAAAATAGTGGTCGACAGGGTCATCAATCAATACTTCACCAAGCCCAATTATCTTAAGATCGATGGGAAACCTGTGTTTGGCATATTCAGCATCAAAAACTTTCTGCGCGGTTTTGACAACGACCTTGAAAAAGGCGCAAAGGCCCTGCAATATTTTGACAAAAAAGCCCGTGAAGCCGGCTTTGCAGGTGTTCATTTTCAGGAAATGCCCGGCAACGGCGAGGAGCTCACCGAAGAAGATATAGCCCGCATAAAGGAATCTCACAAGAAACTCGGTATCAACAGTGTCGCATTCTATAACATGGGCGGATTTGACTGCGACTATATGACTCACGGCGCCAACAGCATCAACATCCGTGATCAGTGGGATAAGGAAATCGACACTCCCGTCTTCCCGACCGTATCTGTCGGCTGGGACGATACACCACGCTTCCCGCGCAAAGGCGCCAAGGATGTTACCCGATTCAATCATACCCCTCAATCTTTCGCCGGATTCCTGCAGGCAGCTAAGGAATATGTAGACTCTCATCCCGACCAGCCTAAGATCATCAATATCAATGCCTGGAACGAATGGATCGAAGGGAGTTACCTATTGCCCGACCGCCTCAACGGATTTGGCTATCTTGAAGCCGTCAGCGATGTCATGAACGGCAAATATAGCAAGGATAAATATAGGGATAATGACGAATATGACGAGAAATTCAAAAAGTGATGTGTGGAAAGCTCACACAATCGCCTTATAAGCGAATAAAAATTTATTTTCGATTCTAATACCGCTTACCTAACAAATAAACCAATGCTAAACAACAATCGCAACCAAAAGGGGACAACATGGCCCTGGCGATTCTTGCGTTTCTGCTTGATCCTTGTCACTGTCCTTTGTTTTACCGGACAGCTCATGGCTCAGGAACCGACAGTAACCCTGAAACGCCAAAACATCACTTTATCAAAGGCATTTGACCTAATTCATGAACAGACCGGATACAATTTCGTCTACAACGAAGGTGTAGGCAATCTTGATGCCAAGGTAAATCTTAACGTTACAAATCAAACCGTTAGTAACACTCTCCGGCAGCTTTTGGCCGATAAGGACATAAGTTTTGAGATGGATGAAAAGTATGTCATACTGAAGAAAAAACCTAAGGCGGTGTCTTCAGAAATGACGGTAAAAGGCGTGGTGACTGATTCAGAGGGAGAGCCTCTAATCGGTGCTACGGTTTTGATTAAGAGAACGAAGCAGGGAGTAGCGACAAATATAGATGGTCAGTTTGAAATTTCCGCAGCAAAAGGTGATATTCTCTCGTTTAGATATGTGGGATATACACCTAAAGATGTGCGTGTAACCGGACCCGAGCTCAAAGTTGTTCTTGAGGAAGCGGAAGTGGCTCTGAACCAGGTGGTAGTAATCGGTTACGGCTCAATGAAAAAGAAAGACCTCACGGGGTCCGTCAGCACCATCACCGGTGCCACTGTCACTGACCGCAAGGTATCATCCCTCTCCAACGCCCTTCAGGGTGCGATGGGTGGCGTTACGGTTACGCGCAGCAACGGTGGACCGGGAGCGGCTGCCGACATTAAGATTCGAGGCATAACCACTATCGGTGACAGCAGCCCTCTGATTATCGTCGATGGTGTTCCTGTCGATGATATAAATGATGTCAACCCTCAGGATGTGGAAAACGTCACAGCCCTTAAAGATGCTGCTTCAGCAGCCATATATGGATCTCGCGCTGCATCAGGAGTTATTCTCATCACCACCAAACGTGCGAGTGAAGGCAAGGTCTCATTGTCATATTCTTATGAATATGGTTATGAAAAACCGACCGCACAGCCCGATTATGTCGATGCGACACGCTATATGGCGATGGTGAATGAGCTGCGCTGGAATGATGCGGGCAACGGTCCTGATCATTTCCCCGTTTATATTCCCGTCGTTATTGATGACTATGATTATCTTAACGCACGCTTCCCCAATGACTTCCCGAATACAGACTGGCGCGGAATGCTCCTCAAGAATCATTCAAACCGTCAGTCACACAACTTCCGAATCTCGGGTGGCAACAAGACCGTGCGCACCAATGCCTCTATCGGTTATGACATGTCGGATGGTCTTTATGCAGACCGTGACTACTCTCGTCTGACCATTCGAATGAATAATGACATAACTATCAATAAATATCTTTCCGCCTCATTTGATCTCAATGTAAAGCGCAGCGAGTATAAAAGTCCGGTTTATGATCCGATGTATGCAGTCTACACAATGCCGGCCATCTATCCGGCCCTGTGGGAAGACGGACGTATTGCCGACGGAAAGTCAGGAGATAACCCTTACGCGGCTCTTAACTACGGAGGCACTTCGAAAAATAATTATAATCAGGTAGGTGGTAAGGCAGCCATTTATGTTACGCCCATCGATGGACTTAAACTCTCCGCAATCATCTCCCCAATATGGAATAATTCGTCAGGCAAGTCATTCCGCAAGCGTATCGAATATTTTGCTGCTGATGATCCTGACAACCTGATCGGAGCAATCAACGGCTTCGCTTCGACCAAACTTGATGAATCCCGCAACAATAATTACAGCATCACCTCACAGTTTATTGCCAATTACGACAATACTTTCGGTAAACACTCTGTAAGCCTGATGGCCGGTTACGAAGACAACTCATACAAGACTGAAGGTTTGTGGGCTGCCCGCGACAAGTTCGCACTTACGGAATATCCCTATCTCGACCGTGGCAATGCCGACTACCAGACGAATGGTGGCAATGCGGCGCACACCGCATATCGCTCGATATTCGGCCGCGCAATGTATAATTTCGACGGACGATATCTTCTTCAGGCCAACCTGCGTTGCGACCGTTCATCACGTTTCGATAAGAAATACCGTTCAGGAGTCTTCCCCTCAGTGTCGGGAGGTTGGGTGATAACCAGGGAACCTTGGTTTGAAAGATTTAGCCTTAACCCTTATCTCAATCAGCTGAAAGTACGCGCGTCTTACGGTTTGCTCGGTAATGACCGTGTGGGAAATTATCCTTATCTGCCTCTACTTAATTATACAGATGCCCTTTTCTGGGAAGGCTCAAACATTGTGTCTTCCACCACCGCCGCGCAATGGTCGTATGCGATCCGTGATATATCCTGGGAGACAACAAAGACATTCGGCATAGGTCTTGATCTGGCTTTCTTCAACAACCGTCTTACTGTCACCGGCGACTGGTATTATAAGATTACGAAGGATATGATTCTTGACATCGACATTCCTGATTATGTAGGTTATGACAACCCGTCGCAGAACACCGGCAAAATGAAAACCACCGGTTTTGAAATCGAGGCCCGTTGGAATGATGCTATCGGCGACTTCCACTATAGCGTATCGGCCAACTTGAGCGATTTCAAATCGCGGATGGGTTATCTGGGCGGAAATCAGTTCCTCGGTGACCAGATCAAAATGATGGGCAGCTACTTTAATGAGTGGTACGGCTACCGCACCGACGGTCTGTTCCAGACTCAGGAAGAGATAGACAACTATCCCGTGATGAACAGCAGTGTGCGCCCCGGTGACATCAAATATCTCAAAGCCGATCCGGAAGACACCACACCGATATCGCCCGACAAAGACCGCGTACTGCTCGGTAATTCTCAGCCACGTTATCAGTATGGCCTTACCCTCACGGGGGGATGGAAAGGTTTCGACCTGAGCATTACCTTACAAGGTGTCGGGAAACAACTTAAACGCAAGTCTGCCACTATGGTGCAGCCTCTGCGTGATAACTTCGGTAATATTCCCAAACTTATCGACGGCCGCTATTGGAGCAATTACAATACCCCCGAGCAGAATCTGAAGGCTGAATATCCCCGTCTGACTTCCACACAGGCTTCTTACAACTACGCAATGTCAGACTTCTGGTTGATCAACAGCCACTATTGCCGTCTGAAAAACATATCGCTCGGCTACACAATCCCCTCGAATATAACAAAGAAGGCCTATATCCAAAGTCTTCGATTTTATATCGCGGCGAATGATCTGTTTTGTATAACTAATTATCCCCGCGGATGGGATTATGAGGGCTACGGCTCTACAGGTTATCCTATAACCAAATCCTTTATCTGTGGTGCAACCATTAATTTCTGATAGTTATGAAGTTTTATTCTAATATACTCACTGCGGCCGCTCTTTCGTTATTGTGTTCCTGCGCAGACCTTGACCTGCAGCCGCTTGATACCGGTTCGAGCGATTCATGGTACAAAACCGAAGATGAAATAAAGGCCTCGATCAACGGCCTATACCGCACTGACTTCTTCTCGCTCGAAAACTTTCAATGGAGCGATGATCACCAATCGCGTGACCGCCTTAATGAAATGACGGCTGCCACGGTCAATGGCGAAACTCATGCCGTAACCGAAATGTGGCAAGTATGCTACAAATCGATAGCACGTTGCAATATTCTTCTGGAGAAATTGCAGAATTATCAGGCGATAGGACTTTCAGAGGAACGCGCCAAACTTTATCGTGCCCAGGTACTTTTCGTAAGGGCCACGCAGTATGCCCGTCTCACATCATACTTCGGAGATGTAGTGTGGGTTGATTCCGAGCTTACGATTGAAGATGCTTTCAAGATGGGTCGCACGGATCGTGCCGAAGTTATGGAGCATGTCTACGCGGACTATGATGAAGCAGCTCAATACCTGCCATTATCCTACGGCACTCAAAAGGAATTAGCCACCAAAGCGGCAGCCCTCGGTCTTAAGGCACGATATGCCCTCTACAATGAGGATTGGGAAATTTCCGCTGCCGCTGCCAAAGAGTGCATGGAATTAGGATCACATCAGTTATATCCCGACTTCGAGAAACTTTTCCTTTCCTCGACTCGCCACGCTTGCGAGAATATCCTGTCGTGGCCGACATCGCTTGAACTCGAAATTTACGGCGAAAGTCCGGGAAATGCTATGGGTTTCCTTCCGCGCTGCCGTGGGGGTTATGCGTCAGAGTATCCTTCATGGGATTTGTTCGCCTCTTTCCTATGCACGGATGGTCTTCCTATCGACGAATCCCCACTGTTTGATCCTCAAAATCCTTTTAAGAACCGAGATCCGCGTTGCGCCGCTACGATCGTGGAGTTCGGCACAGAACATTGTGGTGTAATCTACGATCCGAATCCTATGGTAACTCAGGTCTACAGTTCCGTAGCCGGAAAAATGGTTACTAATCTTGACTGCAAGTCTGGCAGCCCGTATGCATCATATAACGGTCTGCTTCGCAAGAAAGGGATTGACGAGAGCTGGATCAACGATGGCTCGTTCAAGGTGGCCTTTGACATTGTTTTCCTTCGCTATGCCGAAGTGCTTCTCACTTATGCCGAGGCTAAAATAGAGGCGGGTGAAATTGACAATAGTGTCCTTGAAGCCATCAACCGGGTGCGTGCCCGTGCTTATAAGGCTGATTACACCAATACCAGAGCTTATCCGGCAGTGAAAACTACTGATCGCGAACAATTACGTACCATCGTGCGCACGGAACGCAGAATGGAGTTTGCCTACGAAGGTCTTCGCCGCATGGACATTATACGCTGGCGCATTGCCGAGAAAGTTCTCAATCAGCCTGACTATGGACTGCTCGACAAAGACCTCCTCACCTCTAAACTCATTGACAAACAGTTGTGGTTCTGGCCCGAAACACCCGACATTGACGAGAACGGATCGGCCGATTTCTCATCTTTATATGGGCAAGGTTATTGTAAGATCATAACCCGTCGTCAGTTTGATGAGTCAAAGAATTATTTATGGCCCATCCCATCACAGGAAGTTATTACTAACCCTTATCTCGGACAAAATGATAATTACTAAACAATTAGACCGTATGAATATCATAGCAAAAATCTCACTGATATCTTTTGCCGCAATCGCGCCGTTCATAGTTTCGGCTTGCACAACAGAATATTTGACCTACAATCATAATCCCGGTGTGCCTGAAACGCCAGCTGAGCCGGAACCCGAACCGGAGATGCCGGATGTGATGCCGGTCGGTACATATAAACTTCTCACTGATCAGCCGGCACAGGTGATAGAAGGACTCGGTTTTGAAATTCAGAATGAAATCACTGCCGCACCCGACGTAAACAAGCCAAGCAAATATTACGGCGTACCGCTTGACCTCGTTCCATCAGAGCGTAAACGCCTTGCCGAGGAAATGCTCAAGGGATTCCGCTATATGCGTATGGGAATGGGTGTATGGTATCAGGGTCAGACAGATGACCGCAAAAATTTTGTGGAACGTATCCCCGGTCAAAACGAGGCTCTCGTGCAACTTATGAAAGATGCCGGAGTTGAAGGAATCTCACTTGAATATTGGTCGCCTGCCACTTACTGGAAGTCAAACGGCAGTTTTAACGACGGTACGCTGAAAAGCTTTGACGACGATTTCCTTGATCAGTTTACCGATGCCCTTGTCAACGACATAAAATATTTCAAGAGCAATGGATTTAATGTGTCGACATGGGGATTGCAGAATGAATGTCAGTATGAATCCGTAGGGTATGCGCATTGCCATTACACTCCCGACCAATTCGTTAAAGTGTTTGGGATTGCAGCTCCGAAAGTACGTGCTCTCGATCCAAATATCGAAATCATCTATGACACCAACAGCGGAAACAATGGTGAGTACGGTGAAAAACTATGGCGCGAGAATTCCCAACTGCTCCCGTATGTTGATGCATGGGTATATCACCGCATAGGTGATGATTCCGACTTCGTGATGGACCGCTGCGAAGAATACAAGGCCAACAATCAGGGGAAGCCCATCTATCAGAATGAGTATGAATATTTCAACGATCAGATGCCTACGCACAGCTATGAGTGGTTTATGGTCAACACAGCCCAGTCGATTATGAACTGGATGACGTTTATTGATTCGCCCAAGTGGTACTGGCTCCATGCTCTCAAGGCTGTCGATGACCACACTGACCGCGACGGATTCGGCCTTGGCATCTGGCGTCCGAGCTATGCCAACGACAGCCACGACTATCCGACGCTCAAACATGGTCACTTCACGTTCAATTGGCAGAACTTCAACGGTATTGCCGGCTTCCTGAAATATATGCCGTGGGATTCGCGCCGATATAAGGTACACGAGGATGAGGCCTTGCACAATAACCGCATTATGGCGTGGAAGACCCCTGAAGGAAAATTTGTCATCGCCCTCACCAACCGCTCCGATGAATGGTATGAGTTCAAGGTAGATCTTGACAAAAATATGAAACTCAACGGTCACCGGTATAATAAAAACGGTATTGACCAGCCTCTTGGAAGCACCGATGGTAACTCAACATTGTCTGCAAAGGTGCGTCCGTGGAGCATTGAATTTTGGGTTGAAGAGTGATTTGTTAAATGTAATAGTAGGTAAAAAAGGTTGTTTAATGTGGGCGGGGACAAACCAGTCTTCGCCCATTTTTAAAAGTAATCCAAAATGAGCACAATTAAATCCATAAACACGATCCTATTCACATCAGTACTTTTCTGCAGTTGTGCAGCCACCACTACCACCCGCACACCTCTCGAGAGCGATAAGCCTAATTATGGAGGTGTTTTTCCTCACCTCGCATTTTATAACAACGAGGGTGAATGTGGCACCGGCGCCGTGGTTCCCTGGCAGGGGAAACTTTGGGCGATTACTTACGGACCACATCTTCCGTGGGGATCAAGTGATAAACTATATGAAATTGATGATACTCTCAACATCAATGTGCGCCCGGAGAGTGTCGGCGGAACCGCAGCTGACCGAATGATTCACCGTGAGAGCAACCAGCTTATCATCGGTCCTTATTTTATCGATAGTCTGTGCAATGTCAGAACCATGTCTTACGACAATGCACAAGGCCGTTACACCGGAGTCTGCCGACACCTGACTGACCCGGCCAACAAAGTATATATTGCCACGATGGAGGAGGGATTCTATGAGGTGGATGTCAACACTCTGAAATCCCGCGAAATTTATCCTGATGCGAATGTCGGCAACGGTCATGATGACACCGGAGTGAATCCACAGAATGACCTTCTTCCCGGAGCACACGGCAAGGGGCTTTATAGCGGTCAGAATGTGATGGTGTTCTCAAACAACGGTGAAGCTGTTCCTGAAGCGCTTGAGAAGTTTAATATCCCGTCGGGTTGTCTCGCCGAGTGGGACGGGAAGGATTGGAAAGTGATACGCCGCAATCAGTTTACCGAAGTGACAGGCCCCGGAGGAATCTATGGCAGCGATCCTAAAGCTCCCATATATGCACTCGGATGGGATTACAAGTCCATCATTCTGGCTATGCGCGATAAAGGGGAGTGGTCATTTTACCGACTCCCCAAGGCAAGTAATTCTTACGATGGTGCGCATGGTTGGAACACGGAATGGCCACGTATCCGAGAGGTCGGGACAGCTGAAAATCCCATGAAACTTATGACCATGCATGGGATGTTCTGGGAATTCCCGCAGGAATTTAATACAGGTAAAACATCCGGGATTAGGCCACTTTCAGCTTATTTGAAAGTCATCGGAGATTTTACCCGTTGGAATGACAACCTGGTGTTTGGTTGTGATGACTCGGCAAAAAAAGAATTTCTGAACAAACGCCGCATTAAGGGTAATATCGCCGGCCCCGGACAGAGTAATTCAAACTTATGGTTTGTAGAACCTGCGCGCCTGAATAATTTAGGACCGACTAATGCATCCGGATCGGTTTGGTTTAATGATGATGTAGAAGCAGGCAAGCCGAGCGAAGCAATGCTTTTTGCCGGATGGCCCAAACGTTGCGCATGGCTTAGGAATGATGGAGATGAAAATGTAAAATTCACTTTTGAAGTATCCGACGGCCGCGGGAAATGGTCTGCACTCAAAAGTGTAGATCTGAAGGGAAATAGTTCAGTCTTTGTTCCCTTCAACGAGGGTGACAAAGGGGAGTGGATTCGCCTTAAATCTGACAAGCCGACCACTGTAAGCGCCTTATTCTCTTATTCCGACACCGACACCCGAACCACCAAATCAAGTTCTATTTTCAACGGTTTGACTGCGGTCAACTCTACACCTGCTTCTACAGGTCGTCTGTACTGTCTGGGTAATAATGCCCGTAAATTGGGTGTTGCAACCGATAAAGGATACTTTGAGCTGGATGGGAATATGAATTTTTCTCCTGAGAGTAACGCCGAGGTCATTGACTTTATCAATAAAAACATGACCATTACGAACGAAGGTCTGGAAATCACCGACGGCTCCGTACTTATTATCGATGATAAAGGGCGACGCTGGAGACTCCCTAAGGGATCGGAGGATTTTACTCCTCTCATTCGTGACAACAAGATGCGGATTTGCCGTGAAGTTTCCACCGAGCGCGACCTTCTCAACTGTCATGGCACCTTCTATGAACTTCCGGCTGAAAACGCAGACGGATTTGCCAAGATCAGACCGATTTCATCACATAAATTCCGCATCAATGACTATGGTTCCTATCGCGGAATGTTGGTTATGACAGGCCTATCGGATTCCGAAAGCAACAATCCCCGCATAATAAACTCTACCGATGGCAAGATGTCCCTTTGGTGTGGCTCAATAGATGACCTGTGGAAACTTGGCAAACCTGTAGGCAACGGAGGGCCATGGGTGGAGGAGTCAGTTAACGCCCATGAATATTCCGATCCATACCTCATAGGTTTTTATGACGATCGTATGCTGAATATCTCACATAAGTCTGCCGAGCCGGTAAAATTCACGGTTGAGGCGGATCCCACCGGTGATGGGAACTGGGTGCAATATGGCGTGTTTGAGGTTAATCCGGACGATTCATTTTTCCACAAATTCCCTGATGCATTCCAGGCCCGCTGGATTCGCTTTAAAACTGACAAACCTTGTGTGGCAACCACCTGGCTGGAATATAAATAAGAATATGATGATAAAATGACGGATATTGTGCAATATTGAGGATGTGTGTTTTCTCGTCATAATCGCCATATATAAGACAATGATAATAACAATACTTTAAATACTAATTCATGAGAAAATTATTTCTTTCATTTGTAGTGTCATGCTTATTCACTGCTCTGTCAGCTCAAGCTGAAACAGGCTTTGACAGTGATATTACGAATTGGTCGTATGTGGAAAACGGTACAATTTATTCTACCGTAATTATTGAAAATCCAGTCGGCGTAGTCATTACAGTGCCGGGGAGCGAGACCGAAATTGAACTCACTGAAGGAAGCAACACTCTTAAGGTGCCTCTTTCACAGCCCGTTTATGAAGTGAGCGCTAAAGATGGTTACGCTATAACTGTCAAAGTAGGTGACAAAGCCTACGTTTACGACAATGAGCCTATCGTAATCAACTGCACAAAACCGGCTCCAGTATATATATCTGCCACCGGCAACACATCCACTAACTGCCTGACTATTTCAGCTAACGATGCTGAAGTAAAGTATTATGATCTCAATGGTTTGACGGTCAAACAACCTCAACCCGGAAAAATTTATATCAGGGTGTCAGGCTCTGAAGTGCGGAAAGTGAAATTCTGAAAAATCCTGAGGGCTATCATTTTGCTTACCGAAAAGTAATCTGATAGCCCTTATTGTATAATCACCCCAATAATATAGTTTTGTGAACTCTAACCCAACCGTCACGGTTTAGGTGAAATTATTTATAAATACCTATTTCCCATAATAAACTACATCATGAAAATATCATTGAAATTTTTTAAGATTCTCACAGGGCTTCTTTGCATGACAGGCGCAATAGTTGTTAACCCTGTTGTCGCCCGGAATCCTATTGCCAAGAGCGAAGCAACCGTGGAATCAGGTAACGCCCGGTTCACCGTCCTGACCCCTGAAATGATTCGCATAGAATATAGTGAAAGAGGAACCTTTGAGGACCGTGCTACATTTACAATACAGAACCGGGAGATGGATATAGTTCCGGACTTTTCAAAAAACGAGGATAAGGAATTCCTGTATATAGAGACGGAAAAAATCAAACTTAAATATCGCAAGGGCTCAAATCCGAAAACGATTCCGGCTTCTCCTGATAATTTAAAGATAACAATGAAACACAACCGCGACACCGTAGTATGGTATCCCGGCAAACCTGACCCATTGAATCTTAAAGGAACCTGTCGCACTCTTGACTTATGTGATGGTGACAGTAAGCGCTCTGAACTTGAAAATGGCTTAATATCACGATCTGGATGGGCCGTTATTGATGACTCATGGACTGCAGCCCGCCCCGATGGCGGCCGTTCGTTTGCTCTTGAACCAAATGAAGAGCTCGGTTACGACTGGTGGAGTGCGAGGAAAGATCCTGATGCTTTGGATATCTACTTTATGGGTTATGGATCAAACTATAAAAAAGCTTTGAGTGATTACACAAAAGTGGCGGGGAAAATACCGTTGCCCCCAAACTATGTTTTTGGCTACTGGTATAGCCGATATGCTCCTTACACAGATTCTGATTATCGTCAGATAATGCGGGAGCTTGCGGAGAATGATATACCGACAGATGTCATGATTCTGGATATGGACTGGCATTGGAACGGAAAAGCAGATTGTGAATCGTCAGGCCGTGGAAATTGGACCGGTTGGTCATGGAATACAAATTTGATTCCTGCCCCTGAAAAACTCCTTAATGATATTCACGATAATGATCTAAAATTGTCTCTTAACCTTCATCCTGCGGATGGGATCGATAGCATTGAGTCTCCCCAATATTATAATGCCATTAAATCAGAGCTGCAGGGCAAGTATGATAATAAGGGAGTTATCACATGGAGTGTTGACTATCCGGATTTCACTAAATCGTTCTTCAAGAATATAATACGTGAACATGAAAAAGAAGGTGTCGATTTCTGGTGGCTCGACTGGCAACAGTACCTTACAAGTCCTTTTACATCAGGTCTTAGCGAGACATTCTGGTGCAATCATGTTTTCTACAACGATATGAAGACAAACCGCACAGACCGTCGTCCTGTCATTTTCCATCGTTGGGGTGGCCTTGGCAGTCACCGTTATCAAATCGGTTTTTCGGGAGATGCAATGATAAATTTCCCCACATTGGCGTTTCAGCCCTATTTTACGGCCACGGCTTCAAATGTAGGTTATACATATTGGGGTCACGATCTGGGAGGGCATTTGTTTACTGATGAAAAGATCGTCAATGATCCTGAATTGATGCTTAGATGGATACAATTCGGTGTATTCACTCCTATTTTTCGCAGTCATGCCACTAAAGAAGATAGAATCGAACGAAGGATATGGAAATTCAGTAATTTCCCTCTTATGCGTGATGCCGTAAAACTACGCTACGCTCTTTTCCCTTACATATATACTATGGCTCGTAAAACTTACGATACAGGTATCGGTATGTGTCGACCTCTATATTATGAATTCCCGGATGATGAAGAAGCCTATAATTATGAGGGAGAATATTTCTTTGGCGATAATATCCTGGTTGCACCTATCACCGAGCCTGCCACTGACGGTAAAACAAGCTATAAGAAAATCTGGTTTCCGACAGGGAAATGGTGGAGCGTGGCGACAAATCAACTTATCGAAGGTCCATGTGTCATGACGATGGAGTTCTCAGCGGAGGATATTCCTTATTTTTACAAAGCAGGATCTATTATTCCAATGAATCCGTCATCTGTAAACAGGGTTACGACGCGCCCTGAAGAAATCGTGCTTCATTCGGTTGCCGGTAGTGAAGGTGAGGATATTTTATATGAAGATGAAGGGGATAATCCGGATTACGATACAAGATATGCTACCACACAACTCAGACATCACGTAAACGGCAATAAAGAGACATATCTTATATGCCCCAGAGAAGGTGATCAGTCAAATCTCGTTCAGAGTCGTTCGTGGAAGCTTAATATTTTTAATGCCTGTCCTCCCGATGAAATCAAAATCAATGGTTTCGTACTTGGACAAAAAGATTGGCATTATAATGCTGCCGATAAGGAACTTAGCATTTCAATTCCCAAAACAAATTGCAGTGAGGCCATCAAGATTACTGTGACATATAAGTCTGAAACGGGAAGAACCTCAGGCAAATGAAAATCCTAAAATTCATTGTATGAAATCAATTATCACAGCATTTCTTGCATTAGTCGTGACACTTTCAGCAAGCGCAGAGACCAAAGACCGAAAGATTATCCGTATTTCGACTGATAATACCGATCTCGTACTCGAAGTCGGGCCAAATAACCGTCTCTACCAAACCTACCTCGGGTCTAAACTCCGATATGAGGATGATCTGGCGAACCTTTCTTGGGACCAACATGCAGGCTCCGACGGTTCGGTATCCAAACGCGGCTGGGAAGCTTACTCAACTTCCGGAAATGAAGATTTCTTTGAACCGGCACTTGGCATAACCCATGCTGACGGCAATATGACTACGTATCTCTATTATGAGGATTCGACTCAGAAGCCTGTAGCCGGCGGAACTCAGACAAGGATAAATCTCCGTGATGACAAATATCCGGTCAACGTGGCACTGAACTACGTGGCATATCCAAAAGAAAACGTGATAAAGACATGGACCGAGATATCTCATCGTGAAGATAAGCCCATATCCCTTTCCCAATATGCTTCGGCCATGCTCTATTTCAATGAACCTGAATATTGGCTCACTGAATTTAGCAGTGACTGGGCTAAAGAAGCCCAGATGAGCACCCAGCAGCTTTTGTTCGGCAAAAAAGTTATAGACACCAAACTTGGGAGCCGGGCAGCAATGTTCACGCACCCTTTCTTTGAAATAGGGCTCAACGGACCGGCAAAAGAAAATAGTGGAGAAGTGCTTATGGGCACTCTCGGCTGGACGGGTAACTTCCGGTTTACATTTGAGGTTGACAATGTAGGAAACCTTCGTGTCATCCCGGGTATAAATCCCTATGCCTCCACCTATGAACTAAAAGCCGATGAATTATTCACCACTCCCGAATTTATATTCACCATCAGCTACGACGGCACAAGTCAGGGAAGCCGCAATCTTCACGACTGGGCCCGTAAATATCAACTTAAGGATGGAGAAGGCCAGCGTCTGACCCTGCTCAATAACTGGGAAAATACAGCCTTTGGTTTTGATCAGGACATTCTCGCCAAGCTGATGAAAGAGGCTAAACATCTTGGCGTAGATATGTTTCTCCTTGACGACGGCTGGTTCGGTAACAAATATCCCCGAAAAGACGACCACGCCGGGCTTGGCGACTGGGAAGTGACTCATGATAAACTTCCCGGAGGCATTCCGGCACTTGTGGATGCGGCAAAAGAGGCCGGGGTGAAATTCGGTATATGGATTGAGCCTGAGATGGTAAACCCCAAAAGCGAACTTTATGAGAAACATCCCGACTGGGTGATAGTGCAGCCTAACCGTGACACATACTATTATCGTAATCAGCTCGTGTTGGATTTGAGCAATCACAAAGTCCAGGATCATGTGTTCAATGTTGTTGACAATATCCTCACGGAGAATCCCGACGTGGCATATTTCAAATGGGATTGCAACAGCCCCATCACTAATATCTACTCTCCTTACGCAAAGGATAAACAAAGTCAGCTATATGTCGACCATGTAAGGGGCATATACAATGTTCTCAGACGGATCAAAGATAAATATCCCGATGTGCCGATGATGCTATGTTCCGGTGGTGGTGCCCGATGTGATTATGAGGCACTGAAATATTTCACTGAATTCTGGTGCTCAGACAATACGGATCCTATCGAGCGCATTTATATCCAATGGGGGTTCTCACACTTCTTTCCGGCCAAGGCTATGGCTGCACACGTCACGAGTTGGAACAAGAAGACATCAGTAAAATTCCGCACAGATGTGGCAGCAATGTGTAAACTCGGATTTGATATAGGGCTTCAGGACCTGACTGCCGCGGAACTTGAATATTGCCAAAAAGCTGTTGAAAATTGGAAACGTCTCCAACCGGCGGTGATGGACGGCGACCAATATCGACTCGTCTCGCCTTACGAAACTAATCATGCAGCCGTGGAATACGTAGACAAGTCAAAGAAAATGGCTGTGCTTTTTGCTTACAATCTTGCTCCAAGATTCAGGGAAAAACTTTCACTCGTGAAACTACGCGGACTTGATCCCGATAAGAAATACCTGGTGAAAGAGATAAACCTTATGCCGGGAACCGAGTCGCGTCTCAATTATAACAATAAGACTTTCACAGGAGACTATCTGATGAAAGTAGGACTTAATGTCTTCTCATGGCAGCATAATACATCAATCATAATCGAACTTACCGCGCAATGAATCATTTTATAACTTTGTTTTTGAGCCTGGGCATCATGTCAGCCTCGGCCGCAACTACAGTTGCCGACTGGGAGAATCCCAATATCAACAGCCGCAACAGATTGCCTATGACGGCATCTTTCTCCACACCTCAGACTCTGACCAAATCGCTCAACGGCGTTTGGAATTTCCGCCTGCTCGACCGCCCCGACGCTGCCGGAGTCAATGAGAAATTTTATGCCGTTGGCTACGATGCATCTGATTGGGGCAAGATCAACGTGCCCGGCCTGTGGGAACTTGAGGGGTATTATGACCCGATATATGTCAACACAGGCTATGCGTGGCGAGGGCTGTGGGATAACAACCCGCCCAATGTGCCGTATGACCGTAATGGCGTGGGGCAATATATATCCACCTTTGACCTTCCGCAGAGTTTTTTCGCCGACAAACGTCGCATTACTCTTCAGATCGGGTCCGCGACATCAAATGTAAAAGTTTGGATCAACGGCAAAGAAGTCGGATATTCAGAGGATTCTAAACTCGCGGCGGATTTTGATATCACCAAATTTGTAAAGCCGGGCCTTAACACTATTGCCCTGCAGATCAACCGATGGTGTGACGGCACATATCTCGAGGATCAGGATTTCTGGCGTTTTACGGGTATCGCCCGCAATGGTGTAGTAATCAATTCGCGTCCGGCACAACGTATCGAGGATTTCGTCGTCTCGGCTCCAATGTCAGGCGATGCCACGGTCGAAGTCTCGCTGACGCCGGGAATCAAGTATGTCTCTGGCGAACTGACATACGACGGCCAAGTCGTAGTAACCGACAAGGCGACGGCCAAGGGTGGCAAGGCTGCACTGTCATTCAAAGTTGATAATCCCGCACTGTGGTCGGCCGAGACTCCCAACCTCTATGGTCTCGCTCTTAAGGCATATTCAGTCGACGGCTCGCTCGCCGAGAACATTGAAACACATATCGGGTTCCGCACGGTCGAGATCTCAAAAGGGAATCTGCTCGTTAACGGCAAGCCGATATTGATCAAAGGTGTCAACCGTCATGAATTAAGTCCTTTCGGTGGCTATAATGTTACTCTTGACGAGATGATTCGCGACATTCAGGAGATGAAACGTCTGAATATTAATGCTGTCCGTACATGCCATTACCCCAATGACCCGCGCTGGTATGAACTTTGTGATAAATATGGCTTGTATGTTATCGACGAAGCCAATGTGGAAGGTCACGGAATGGGATATGCCGAGCGTGCTGTCGCTAAAGATCCACAATTCAATTTTGCGTTTAAGGAGCGTGCCCGCCGCATGGTCGAGCGCGATCGAAACCATCCGTCTATAATTATATGGAGTCTCGGCAATGAATCAGGCGAGGGGCAGAATATCCTTGACTCGTATGCAATGGTCAGGTCAATGGATCCAAGCCGCCCGATTCAATATGAGCGTATCCAGTATGATGGAGTCGCTGTTTCAGATGCTCCGGGCACAGATATTGTCTGCCCGATGTATTACCCTGTGAAAGACTGTCGTACATACGCTATCGAAGCCGAGAAGAAAGCAGCGCTGGGAGAATACATGAAACCCTTTATACAATGTGAGTATGAACACGCTATGGGCAATTCAACCGGATCGATTGAGAATTATTGGCGCGACATACGTCACTATCCGGCTTTGCAGGGCGGATTTATCTGGGATTTTGCCGATCAGGCACTATACCAACCGATTGATACAATCCCCGCAACAGACCATATTTATACCTATGGCGGCGATTATAACCCGATTGATCCATCTGATTACTCTTTTAACTGCAATGGCATTCTTGCGGCTGACCGCTCCTGGCATCCCGGGGCTTATCAAGTGAAGCATACATACCGCAATATCCTCACATCCCTCTCTTCCTCCGCTCCATTATCGGTAGATGTCTACAATGAGTATTTCTTCACTGACCTTTCGGCTTTCCGAATGTTATGGTCAGTCCAAGCCGACGGCCACACCATTGGCGAGGGATTAATCGAAGATCTTGATGTTGCGCCCGGTGATACTGTACGATATACCATCCCCTTCGACCTGTCTTTGATTCCCGGCGACACATCTGACGTCTATCTTAACATCGGGTATGAACTGAAGGAGAGCACTCCCTTGTTGCCTCGGGGATATGTCGTTGCCTCAGACCAACTTGCCATCCGCGAAGGCGGCACATCGATGCCTGTAGCAACGTCTACACCGTTGACCGTCAGTGAAGAGGGTGAATCCATAATTATGTCCGGTAATGCTACCGATGGCTTACGAAAATTACCCTGGCAAATGGTTTTCGACCGAAAGACCGGTGCAATCATAAGTTACAGTCTGGGCAAGAATGAAATTATCGACGGGCCTCTGTTACCGTCATTCGGCCGTCCATACACCGAGAATGATCTCGGTTCGAAAATGCACCTGCGTTGTGCCGCAGCGCAGAATCCGGATTTGACTCCCCGCCGCATTTCTGTCGCCATCGAGGCCGATGCAGTCGCTATAAACGTTGAATATGCATCGCCGTTCAACGCTACAGACCTCAATGTCGAATACAGAATATATGGTGATGGTACTGTAGTCGGTACCGAAAAACTGGATATCACCGGCTCCATCGAAAATCCCGAACAGCCGAGAATGATGCGTTTCGGAATGAAATTCGCGATGCCGGGATCATATTCAAATATCGCATTCTATGGCCGGGGCCCGATCGAGAACTACGTAGACCGCTACCAGTGCGCCCCCGTCGGAATATATGAACAACACGTAAACGACCAATTCGCGTATAATCAAGTCCGACCCCAGGAATCAGGCTCAAAAACCGGCGTTAAATGGGTCAAAGTCACCAATGAAGCCGGACAAGGCCTCGAAATAACATCTGACAAGCGGTTCATATCGACTATCCTCCCTTTTAGCCAGGATGATTTGGATGTGACCAAAAAAGGCAACCAGCCTACCACAAACCCGTCAAACAGACCCAAAGGGATGAACCGTCATTCGCTTGATCTTCTGGGGAAAGCCCACATCTACGACCGCGCAAACGGCATGACATACGTCAACATCGACTCTGAGCAAATGGGCCTCGGCGGTGAAAATTCATGGGGTGCTCTCCCCGATGGTCATACCCTCGGTCTCGACCGTAACCGCGTCTTTACCTTCACTATGCGGCCGGTCTTCTAATCCATTTCCATGCCTGTCGATTCAAGCAATTATGCGGGTGTTGATAAATATCTCCCGCTCCTTTGCTTATTAAATGTATTCTTCACTATATTTGCAGCATTTAAAATTGATACATATATATGAATTCGTTTATCAAATTCTCGGGTCTTGTTTTTGCGGCTGTGGTGACTTCCATATTCTCGTATGCCGCAACCCCGATTTATCTGGATGAAAAGCAACCTCTGGAGACGAGGGTTCAGTATGCTTTATCCCGTCTGACAACCTCAGAAAAGATTGCCCTTATCCATGCGCAAAGCAAATTCAGTTCTCCGGGTGTAGCAAGGTTAGGTATTCCGGAGGTTTGGTGCACTGACGGGCCTCATGGGATTCGTCCTGATGTTCTTTGGGATGAATGGAATCAGGCCGGCGCCACCAATGACTCATGCGTGGCTTTCCCGGCTCTCACCTGTCTCGCGGCAACTTGGAATCCTGAAATGGGATACCTCTACGGGAAATCAATCGGAGAGGAGGCCAGATACCGTAAAAAGACAGTTCTGCTCGGCCCGGGTGTAAACATCTACCGCACTCCTTTAAACGGTAGAAATTTTGAATACATGGGTGAAGATCCTTATCTCGCAGCTCAAATGGTAGCGCCATACGTGCGGGGAGTGCAGCAAAACGGAGTGGCTGCCTGCGTTAAGCATTATGCTTTGAATAATCAGGAGGTTAACCGTTCTCATGTAAACGTTATCGTTGATGACCGCACCTTACACGAGATTTACCTTCCTGCTTTCAAGTCGGCTGTCAAGGATGGTAAAGCCTGGGCAATTATGCCGGGTTATAATAAGTATGACGGTGACCATGCTTGTGAAAACCCTAAACTTCTGCTTGATATTCTCAAAGGGGATTGGGGCTTCGATGGAGTTGCAATCAGTGACTGGGGAGCGGTTCATAACACGGAGAAAGTGGCGCCGAATGGCCTTGATATGGAATTTGGTTCATGGACTAATGGCCTGGATTGGGGCACGAGCAATGCATACGATAATTACTTTCTTGCCAAACCATACGAGAGACTTTTGAATGAGGGGAAACTCGATATTAAGGATCTCGATGACAAGGCGGCCCGTGTACTTCGTCTGATATTCAGAACTGAAATGGATCGCAACCGTCCATTCGGATCCATGAACAGCGATGAGCATTATGCGGCCGCACGAAAGATTGCCGGAGAAGGAATTGTTCTGTTGAAAAATAATCGATCACTGCTGCCCGTTGTGCCGGAGTCGGTTAAGAATATTCTTGTCGTAGGCGAAAATGCAATCAAAATGATGACGGTAGGCGGCGGTTCGTCATCTCTTAAGGTCCAGAAAGAGATTCTGCCCCTTGATGGCATTAAGGAACGTGCTGCCAAAGATGGGATCAATGTAGTGTTCGAAAGAGGGTACGTTGGCGACATAACCGGTGAATACAATGGTGTAACGACAGGGCAGGATCTCAAGGATTCCCGCTCTTCAGAACAATTGATTGCAGATGCGGTGAAAGCGGCCAAAGATGCGGATATTGTAATATTCATCGGAGGTCTGAATAAATCTAATCATCAGGATGCAGAAGGTTGCGACAGAAATGAATATCCACTCCCTTATAATCAAAATGAGGTAATATCGGCCCTTGCCGCAGCCAATCCCAATCTTGTGGTGGTATCCCTTACAGGAAATGCTTATTCCATGCCTTGGCTTGATCGGGTACCTGCCGTGGTTCAAGGATGGTATATTGGCTCTGAATCGGGCGAGGCACTTGCTGATGTAATCTTTGGCGATGTCAATCCCTCCGGCAAATTGCCCTTCACCTTTGCCAAAGCGATCACTGATTTTGCGCCTCATGCAACAAACGACAGCACAATGTATCCCGGCGTGAATAGGGAGGTGAACTATAAGGAAGGCCTCAATATCGGTTATCGTCACACCGACAGGAAGCCCGGAAGAGTGAATTTTGCGTTCGGACACGGTCTGAGTTTTTCTACTTTCAATATTGGCAAACCGGAGTTGAATGATATGGATGACGATGACGAGACAACATTTACAATATCTGTGCCGGTGACAAACACGGGCAACCGGACTGGCTCCGAAGTCGTTCAGGCCTACGTTCATGATGTCAAGAGCAGTGTATACCGTCCTGTCAAAGAACTTAAGGCATTCGGGAAGGTTTCATTAAATCCCGGAGAGACTAAGAATGTCAGCCTCTCATTTGATAAAAACTCATTTGCGTTCTATAATCCTGACACAAACAAATGGACAGTCGAGCCCGGTAAATTCGAGATTCTTATCGGCAATGCATCTGACAACATCTCCCAAAAGATACCTGTGAAAATAAACCGCGCGATGACATGGAGCGATGCAGATTAATGCCCGATGAGTTAATTCTGAAAACTGGAAACCGATAACTGAAAACTAAAAATAAATGAAACGAATTGCGAAGATTGCTATGTCGATGCTCGCGCTCGGTTGCATAACAATGTCAGCCGCAGAGCCAATGAAAATCAAATTATGGTCCAACGGCGCTCCAACGAAAAATGGTCTTGAAGGCACTGAAGAGCGTTGGGAGGGTGCTAAGGTATATGAAGTATCAGAGCCCGAGCTATGGGTGTATCAAGCCGAAAAACCTAACGGTATGGCTGTTATCGCTTGCCCGGGTGGTGGCTATAAATACTTGTCTACCGACAATGAGGGCACAATGTTTATCGATTGGATGAATGAGCGCGGCATCACTTTCGCCATCCTTAAATACCGGTTGCCTAATGGTCATTCGGAGGTACCGCTGGAGGATGCCCGCCGTGCGATGGAGATAATGCGCACACAAGGGAAAGAATACGGTGTTAACCCTAACGAGATCGGAATTATGGGCAGCTCAGCCGGAGGTCACCTTGCCGCTACGCTTGCCACAATGTACGGCTTACCCATGTATCGCCCCGACTTCCAGATACTTCTCTATCCCGTAATCACTATGACCGACAAGACGCACAAAGGATCGCGTTCCAATCTTTTAGGTGAAAATCCGACTGCCGGGGAGATAGAGAAATATAGTCTCGAAAACCGCGTAGATGCGCAGACTCCTCCTGCCTTTATCATCCTCGCCTCAGACGACAATGCCGTCAAACCGATCAATTCCCTGCGTTATGCCGAAAAACTGCAGGAAAACAAAGTACCTTATTCACTTCATATCTACCCCAGCGGTGGACATGGTTTCGGATTCCGCGACACCTATCAATATAAACCTCAATGGAGCGCGGAATTAGATCGCTGGTTGAAATCATTACAAAAATAAATACCCATTAAACCCAAAGACTTCGGCTCAAAACCGGAGTCTTTATTATTTTCATGGGGATAAAGTTATTTTCAGGGGAATAAAAAAGAAGACCTAATGGACATTTTGAGTGATGAAAATGTCTCTAAAAATCACTAATGGACATTTCGGGTGATATTCTCCATTT
>JAIEAO010000153.1 GCA_029071345.1 Muribaculaceae bacterium
ATTTTAAATTTCTGTTATATCCCTTGACTTTTGTCTTATTTTTTGCGTCGTCTAACCGATTTAGTAGCCTGAGAATTAGGCTGATTAGTCGACATTGACGATTTCACCTTAGCATGCGGTACTTTTTTCGCAGTCGACGTTCTTTTTTTGGTTCGGGCGTTGGTTTTCTTCACAGTGGTGGTTTCTGCGACAACTGTGCGGCCCGGGATTGTGTCTCCGGCAGCAATCGCTTTTGCCATCTCCTCCTCTTTTTCCTTCTGGGCAAGATATTCCTCGCGTGTGGGCACCCAAAGATGTTTGCCGTAATTCTTCAACCGGTTGTCAATACTATCCTGCGCGAGCTTGCGGGTATCCTCATCCGGATAGAGCTGCGCCATCGAAAGGTTGCGAAGATTGCGGGTCTTGTAGATTTCGCCGTCGTACATCCCCATCGTAAAATAGTCATCAAGGCTATACTGGGGAATATTGTTGTCGTCGCTGACGAATACATATTGCTTGGCAAGGAACGGACGCAACGCATCGAACTTAACCCAGAACATAGGATATTTCGCCTCACCTCCGAAGTCGCCGGACCTTGTCATTACGGGGCAGATTGCCTCCACACGGGTTTTCATGCGGTTTGAGCGGCGGTCGAATTCCCATTTTTCTATAATATAATAGTTGAGAACCTGACCGGTCGGCATGTCTGCCTCGTCAATCTGATATTTCGGAGCCTTAGCGGTGGAACCTTTTGCTTCGGTGTGATAGATGCCGAATCGATCGAGCATCTCTCCGACGTTAACCTTATATTGATCGGTAAAGAGTTCTCGGCCGTCAAGGTATTCGTATGCGGGGATTCTGCCGTCAACAACAGCACCGAGAATCACGCGCAGCAGATTTTCGCGCCCGTCGATGAGGTCTTCCGGATAATAGAGGGGAGCATTCGGAGCCTTGGTGAGGTCAAGGTCACGATAAATCTCGCGCATATATGAAAGATCGGCATCGTGCGTGTCTTTCTTTTCGTAGAACGACTGCATACGTTCAGTGACACCTACAGTCTTCTCCGTCTTTTTCTTATCGCGTTCGGAGCGTCTGCTAATGGTTCCGCCGGTCTCAACCTGAGCGGCAGCCGATCCGGCAATCATACCGGCGAAGGCCAAAACCAATATTTTCTTATATAAAGTCTGCATCATGATCTTTGGGTCTAATTAAGAGCCACCTCCATCGGGGAGATGTCGCGGGTGATACCATCGGGGCCTTTAGCCTTTACGTTAGAAATGAAGAAGCTCTTTCCGGGTTTCAGACGACGGAACTGTTCTTTCTGACGCGCCGAGAAGCGAGCTCCGTCGGAAAGTTCGGGGATCGCATTGCCCATCTGGTCGAGAAAGACTGTAGAGAATGACACCACGGAGTATGTCACATTCAAGATATCGTCATCAATAGCCGCACCAAGCCCTTCGGCCGCCATCAGCGAACCTTTTGAAATGCGTTTCGGGGATCCTTTGTAATGCACGGTGTTGCCGTTGGCATCCTTTACGGCTACATAAGGAGACGGATCCGGAAGTTTGCGCACGCGGAACGTCATCGACCCAACGGACTGAGAGCGGCCGTCGAGAGTGGCGGTAACCGAAATCACGGCTTCCGATCCGACTTTGCCGGGATGAGCCACCCAGTGATCTCCGTTACGGGTGAGAGTTCCGTTGGACATAGTGGCCTGAACGGCACTCATCGGCACGCCGGGCACAGAGATGCTGATCGGGTTGGCGATTCCGGCGTAGAGCACGTTCATCATCGTGGGTGAGATGGTGGCCATCGGCTCCATCACCGTATAAGATGATTTGAAAGGACGCTTGTCGATTGTGCCGTCGCCTCTTGTCACCTCGATATATCCTGAATATTCGTGCGAACCGACATTTCCGGCCACAAACTCATAGAGCCCGTCGGGGTTATTGAGTTTTGAGCCATTTATGTATATCGCCGGGCGCTGAGTTGTGTCTATGGCCGCAAGCACGATGTTGGCAGAATATTTACCGCCACGCATGATCATATTTGAAGTCGGGATAACGTAGGCGTTGAGTTCGTTAACGCGGACATCACCTATATCCACCTGAGTAATCAGGCTTGACAAAGCCTCCGATTCAGCCTGACGTATATCGTTCTGCACCTTAGTCAGCAGAGTCACGGCCGCGACGGCGGGCATATTATCGAACATCTTCTGCTCCCACGACGTAGCTCCGACTGTGCCGGGGCGGTTAGTAACCGTGGTGGAGAGCATCTCTTCCACAGCCTTACGTTTGTCGGCATCCGGAATCATTGTGACCACATACTCACGGAATGAGTCGATCTGCTTTCTAAGCTGCATACCTTTGTTGGTAGCCGGATTAAGCATCGTCACTCCCGAAGCCTCGAGGTCGTCATTGTTCACGATATTCGTGTAATCACCTTTTGCCCCGTCGGCCTTCTTTGCAATCTCGATTTTAAGCTGCTCTATGTCCTGATAGATCTCATCAGAACGCTTGTGAAGCTCGACACCTTGAGAATACCATTTGCCGGCTTTCTCCGGGTTTTGCTTATAAAGGCCTTCAAGATGCGCGAACTGCACGCCGTTGCGGGCGGAGATATTGAGATTGGTGCGGTGTATGCCGTCCTGCACCTGACTGAATCCGTTGAGCACATCGCTCGACACATTCAGCGCAAGCATCGCGGTGAGGACGATGTACATAAGGTTGATCATCCTCTGACGCGGCGACATTCTCGCTACATTATTACCAGCACCTGCCATTTATTTTAGTTTTCGGTTTTCAGTTTTCAGTTTTCAGATATCGGTTTTCAGTTTTCGGATATCAGTTATCAGAATCTTCTTTTTCAGCTTCAGTTGCCGGGAAAGGAGATACCGATGCGCCTCCCATCATGGGTTGCATATTGATTGTCATCGCGGTTATCATCTTCTCATACACGGCGTTGAGCTGACGCATATAACGGGCCATCTTTTCGGTCTCCTCACAATAACGTGTAGACTCATTGGCCGATTTCTCATACATATCCCTGATATCTTTCAGGCCACGGTTAACGTGGTCGATGGTCTCAAGTTGCGAAGATATGCTTTTGAGCTGAATTTCATAGATAGTGTTGAGTCCGGCAACATTGCGGTTAAGATCCTGCATCTGTTGCGAATAAGTCTCATTGAGAGTAGCCATCTGCTCGGCAATAGACTGCATCTGCGAAACATATTCGGATGAAACTTCTGCAAAATCTGCCACTTTCGGAAGTTCGGGCAATTCGGGAACCGAACCACCGCCACCGCCGTTGATGACCACTGTTCCACCGGCCACTCCGGGACCGGCAACGCCGCCACCGACAATACCGGCGCCAACAACGCCACCTCCGATTACTGTGGCACCGCCGCCGTGACCGACGGCTCCACCAACGACTCCGGGAGCCACCGCCACACCGGCCGTAGCCTCGTCGTATTCAGCCGCGGGATAGGCACCTCCGCCCATTCCGACAACTTCGGGATGAGATGAGAAATTCGGACGGTCCGCGGCATTTTTACTATCGAGAACAGGGAACACCTCTTCCCAAGCATATTCCTTTGGCGGACGGTCGAAAGCCGTAAGTATAAACATGGCGATCTCGGTGCCCATACCGATGCAAAGCAGGAGACTGCCTCCGGGAAGGTGCAGAATCTTGAAGAGCGCACCCCATATCACAATCGCCGCACCGATAGAGTAGGCGAAATTAAAAAATCTTTGTCCTTTCTCGCCATGCAGGAAGCGTTCCACAACATTGGCGTATTTGCGTATCTTGACCATTCAGGTGGTGTTATTGTTAATCTATTGACATTATTATCAGCTAATTACGTCTGATAATGTTATTTTTTCTTTTTCTGCGTGCCTTTGGCGAATCCGATCTGCGATCTCACACATCGGAATCCGATATACGACCGCTGCTCATTCTGATATTCCCATGCACGGAGGTCCGAACGAATATTCTGCGCCACATCCTTCCAGCTGCCGCCACGCACAATCTTGCGTTTCATGCGGTAAGGATCCTCCTTGGCGGCATCGTAACGGTATTCCGGGTTGAGGTCAGAGGTCTGTTTGCTGACGCTCTCGGTGTAAGCGGTCGAAGTCCACTCGGAAACATTACCCGCCATATCGTAGAGTCCGAAATCATTGGGTTTGAACGTGCCTACGGCTGAAGTTATCACATGCCCGTCGCGCACGAAGTCGCCGTCCATCGGTTTGAAGTTGGCATAGAAGCAGCCGCGTTCATCCATCGGCAGGGTTTCTTCCCATGGATAAGGAGTCGCGGAGTTGCCGGCGCGGGCTGCATATTCCCATTCAGCCTCAGTCGGGAGGCGGTAAGGCTCGATATAGACACCCTCCTTACCCAACGATCTACGCAGGAAGTCAGTGCGCCAGTTGGCAAAAGCGTTGGCCTGCTCCCAGCTCACGCCGACCACGGGATAATCGTTATATCCGGCATGCGAGAAATACATTCTCGTGTAAGGCTCGTTGTAAGCGTTATCGAAATCATTGATCCAGGCCGTCGTGTCAGGATATACGTTTACGATATATGTGTTGAGAAAATCGTAATCTCCGGTGAGCGGACGGCTCACAGTCTCACGGATAATCTCACCATCTTCCGATAAATAGGCGGTATCCTTGGAGATTACGGGCAACTCGTCGGAGACGGGTATATCCGTGTTGTATTCACGGCGTGTCGGGTCAAGACGATTTTTGCGCTTTGCCGCAGCCGTATGATTGTAAATCTCATAGCGATAGTTGAGCTGTGTGGGATCAAGCTCGCGCTGACCGGTAATAGGGTTAGTGCGGTAAACGCTCTCGATCGCACGCGCCTCATCCTCGTTGGGATTACGCCATGGTATCGGGCGATTCCAGTTGAGATAGGGCTTGATGGGGTTTCCCTCTTTATCCTCCTCGATCTTGAAAATCTCATTGCCGCCGTAAGCCGGATCGGCAAGACGCTCGCGGATGATGGAGTCGCGCACCCAGAACACGAACTGTTTGTATTTAGAGTTGGTGATCTCGGTTTCGTCCATCCAGAAAGCATCTACAGAAATACCTTTGGGGTCAGCCTTGATGCCGGCCACGGAATCATCTTGCGCAGGCCCCATGGCGATCGAGCCACGGTCGATGAGCACCATACCGTAAGGTGTAGGCTCAGCCAGCGACGATCCGCCGACACCTGTCACCTCTCCACCGTTGCCGCCACCTCTCACGCCGGTACACGACACCGCAAGCGAGCCCACGGCGATTAATGCACAGAGAGCCGGCAGACCCTTGAGGGGCAGACTGCTGATTTTTGAATATATTGATTTCCTCATATCTATTTTAGGTTTTAGGCTTTAGGTTTTAGGCTTTAGATCATACTAATGCGCTATCTAATTTCCGGTAAAGCCTGCTCTTAAAACTATCGTAAAATATCTAATGCCTAAAGCCTAACGCCTAAGGCCTATTTAGTTGTTACATCAGTCTTATCGACCGATGCTTGTTCTTGTTCTGGCCGCTGAAGTCGAGCTTCACCTTATAGCCGATTACCAGTTCGTGGCTACCCGACGAAACCCTTGAGATGGCCGACATCGGATAGTCATAGGAATATCCGATAAAGATATTTTTAAATTCACCTCCGATCATGGCGCTTATGGCATCGCGGTAGCGATAACCGACCCCGAAAGTCAGGAATTTCTTATAGGTTGCCCTCATCATGGCCTCGGCCGAAAAGTTATTGAAATCTGTCTTAACCATCAATGACGGCTGCAATTCAAATAACGTATTTTTTATCCCGATATTGCCATTTGCGGTGAAATACATCGCTCTGGTTAACACGGTTTCATATTGTGAAACTTCCGAGGTCTGAGCCCCCTCACTGTCAAAACGCACCGTGGGTTGCAGAAGGTGAAGGCCCGACACCCCGATGCTGAAATACTTATGGGTATACCACAATCCGGCCGAAAGATCGAATGCATGTCCTCCGACATCCTGCGTCGGGATAGCCTCATCCACCGGCTGGTGATAATCATCGCCTTCGGGAACATAAACCTCCGAGCCCTTGAATTTGGAGTCGTAGTAGCCACCCTGAACGCCGACCGACAGAACCCCCTTGAGAAATTTTATCTTATAGCTCAACTGGGCATTCAGAAGCATATTTGAGAATAGACCCAACGACTCCTGACCGAGATTAACACCTACACCTATCCGCTTTTTTCCTATTTTCACAGGCATATCTGCCGCTCCCATGAAGCTCTTAGGGGCATTCTCGATGCCGAGCCATTGCATTCGCATACCGCCGCGGATCCGCACGAAATCGATTTCGCCCGTAGCGCCGGGGTTATAATAAGTCGGCACTGCCCAATATTGTGTAAACTGGACATCGTTCTGCGCGTTAACCTCCCGGCAGTTAAGCAAAATGCCGGCCATTATAACAACCAATGATATGAGTCTATGTATCCCTCGTCTCTTCATTTCGGTTATTCAAAATAAAAGGTTAGCACAAACATCTTCGATTTCACTTTGGTGAGCGACTGCGTGATCTTGAACATATCGGGATTCTCGTCGAGGTCCGGACGGTCGTGACGCAGAATATCTGTTAGCCCGAAACAGAATTTTATCTCCGGATTCAGTTTGAAGAACGGAAGATAAAAGTCGCATCCGAGACCTATGGTCAGATATGCATCGGCAGAGTTGAACTGCAGATAATCAGACCGCTTTTTGCCTACATCGAACGTTCCCATCGCTCCAAGCGTCACATACGGACGCGAGTTGTAGTAGCGTTCGCCGGAAATCTTCAGGTCGAATGGCAAAACAACGTATGCACTCTTGATCTCCTGACGCAACTTCGACTCGCTGTTGGCATCGATCATCTCAACCGTTTTAGAGCCGAAATACATTCCCGGCGAAAACCGGAGATTGAAATGTTTATGCAAACGCAAGTCTGCCAACACATTGGCGCATATACCTGGAGCATACGACGGAATCTCCATGAACCATTGCCCCGATTCGGGAGCATCGGTAACATGACCGTTGTGGGTGAAACTCAGGTCCTGAAACTGCGTGCCTACGGAAAAACCGAAATGCCATCTCTTCAGGTCGGCATACGGACGGTTGAGAATTTTGTCGCCGGGTTTTGCCATCGCACCGAACGAACAGAGCAACACGCAAACCAGCATCCAAGCCAGCCTCAAATTCCGTATTGAGACGCATTCACGCCTGAGTTTAGATATGTGTATGCCTAATTGTGCCATTGATAAAATAACGCAACCTTTTATCTTATTATTGTTAGCTTATTCCTCACTCTTTAGCTCAAATTTCGCACCAATTTGACAATTACCCCCGCATTAGCCTATCAATAACGGGCGATAAGCGGTCGGTCTTAACATTTTTTGTTATCAGCCATCACTTTTTTTGATTATATTTGTAAATTAATCATCGCATTTGCCACACATTGCTGATTTATGATGAACTGGAACCAATTGATTTGTGACAAACGTCTCGGCATGGAGGAATACCATGACGAGCGACACCATACGCGCTCAGATTTTCAGCGCGATTACGATCGTCTGATATTCTCCTCCCCTTTCCGACGCCTGCAGAACAAGACGCAGGTATTCCCCTTGCCGGGCAGCATCTTCGTCCATAACCGTCTGACCCACAGCCTTGAGGTCTCGTCAGTGGGGCGTTCGATGGGCAATGAGGTCGCCATCCGTCTCGGCGAAAAATACAAGGGTGGGGAGTGGATTCATAAACTCGACAGCCTCCGCGACATCGTTGCAGCCGCCTGTCTCTGTCACGACCTCGGCAACCCTCCGTTCGGACATTCGGGTGAAAAGACAATTTCCACCTATTTCAGCGAAGGGCGCGGTCAGGAACTGCGCGAAATGGTCAACGAGAAGCAGTGGGCCGATTTTATCAATTTCGAGGGGAATGCCAATTCTTTCCGGTTGCTGACCCATCAATTTCGGGGACGTCGCGATGGCGGAATGGCTATGACTTATTCCGCACTCGCATCTATCGTGAAGTATCCTTACACCTCCCTTCACGCTGGCAAGAAAGGTAAGTTCGGTTTCTTCTCTTCGGAGGAGGAGATTTTTCGCAAAGTTGCCAACCAGTTGGGAATCCCGGAATACGAACCCGGTAAGTTCGCGCGTCATCCGTTAGTATATATCACTGAGGCGGCCGACGACATCTGCTATCAGATAATGGACCTTGAAGATGCTCACAAACTGAAAATCATTGGTTTGCAGGAGGTGATGGATCTTTTATTAGGTTTCTTCGACCCAAAGGATCATCCCCGCATGCACCGCACCCTAAACAAACTTGACGACCCGAACGAGAAGATAGCCTATCTCCGTTCGAACGCCATCGGGGCAATGGTTGTGGAGTGTGCCAAAGTGTTTGCCGAGGCTGAGGAGGAAATCTTGGCAGGGGAGTTCAAAGGTTCGCTGATAAATAATATGAATCCACTGCTGAGCGAAGCATACGCAAGATGCTCGGCCACGGCATGGAAGAAAATCTATTGTGCGCCGGAGGTAGTGGATATCGAATTGGCCGGTAACCGCATCATCACCTCACTTCTTGACACACTGATGGATGCAGTGATCCATCCCGAGAAGAATTATTCAAAACTCCTGCTCAGCATCGTGCCGAACCAGTATGACACTCTCGCCGCTTCTCCATACGAACGCATCCAGAGCGTGCTTGACCATATTTCCGGCATGACCGATGTCTACGCGCTCGACCTCTTCCGAAAACTCAACGGCCACAGCCTCCCGGCCGTGTAAAATCTAAATATATGGGAACCAACATTACGCATACCAAAGATAGTTTCATTAACCCGGCATTTATTGATGAGATCAAGAGTCTTGTCAAAAAAGGTCGGCTTGAAGCCTACGCTGCAATCAATCAATGTATGATTGCCACATATTGGGAAATCGGGAAACGTATCGTTGAAGAGGAACAACGCGGAAAGAATCGCGCACAATACGGAAAGAAAATAATCAAGACCTTATCTGAAACCTTGACTTTAGAGTTTGGAGAAGGCTTTTCACCAAGATATCTTCGCGCCTTTCGTCAATTCTATCTGATTATTCCATCTTTTGAGATTTGGAAATCGCGATTTCCAAATTTGACATGGACTCACATATTCCGCACACTCAGAGTCGGAGACGAAACCGCAATAAGGTGGTATCTTGAGAACGCTTCAAAAGAGATGTGGAGTGTCCGCACTTTGTCCAGAAATATTAGTTCTCAGTATTATGAACGCCATTTTAAAACCCCAGAATTGGTGAAGTCATCGTCGGGAGAAGAGTTCGGTAAGTCCGCTGAAGAGATATTGAAAAGTCCAATTATTGCAGAATTTTTAGGACTGTCTCCCAACCATCAATACTCCGAGACTGATTTGGAATCTGCAATAATAACTCATATCCAGAAGTTTATCATGGAATTAGGCAAGGGATTTGCTTTTATGAAGCGTCAGCAGCTTATACGAACAGGAGCTGCCGATTACTATATTGACCTTGTTTTCTATAATGTGATTCTAAAGTGTTACGTCCTGATAGATTTAAAAACAAGCCGCATCACTCATCAAGATGTAGGTCAAATGGATATGTATATAAGGATGTATGACGAACTTAAAAGGACAGATGGAGATAATCCAACTATTGGCATCCTGCTGTGTGAGGAAACGGACGAAGACATAGCGCGGTATTCTGTATTGCACGATAACGACCATCTCTTCGCATCAAAATATATGCTGTATATGCCCACTCCCGAACAGCTCCGAAATGAGATTGAGCGTCAAAAGACTATTTTCTATTTAAAAGCAAAAGAGAACCATGATGACAATGATTAATTTTCCAATCAGTGTTTGGAAAATCAAAGTCAATTAGGACGATTATCGTAAATTATTTTAAATAATTGATTATGAAAAAACTTCTAATCCTAACAATAACAATTCTACTCACCTCGATTTTCGCATCTTCTGCCGAGACCTACACTCCGCAGATGATGCCGAATGTCCAGCTACAGAACCGTTACGAATATGTGTCTGACCCGGGCAATCTGCTCAATCCGGAAGTGAAGTCGCAGGTCAATAAGATGTTGTGGGAGCTCCGGCAGCAGACCAGCGCGGAGATGGTGGTGGCTATTCCGCCGTCAATCGGCGACACTCCCATCGAAGAATGGAGCGAACAACTTTTCACGCTCTGGGGCATCGGAAAAGATGACAAAGATAACGGCGTGCTGATCGTAATAGCCCCCGAGCAACGGCGGGCCCGCATCCAGACTGGCTACGGCGTGGAAGGAGCACTGCCTGACGTGGCCTGCAAAAACATAATCAACACTGCGATCCTCCCCAACATGAGGGAAGGAAACCTCAATCAGGCCGTGTTAGATGCTTCAGCTCTGACGGTAAGCGCATTGGAGAACCCCGCCGTGGCTGGAGAATTGCGATCTAAGGAGAAAGATAACTTCAGCGGGGTTGGTGAGACTTTGGATGTCTCGGTGTTCTACACCTTCATTTCATGGCTTGCAGGGATTGTTTTCCTGATTTCATTGGGCTATTTCTTCAACGGCATCATTAAGACCCGCAAACATCCTGACTATTACCACCGAGCCATAATATGGCGCGATTCGCTGCCAACATTCGGTTGGTTGACGCTTGCCAGCATAGGGTCGGCAGCGATCATCTGGCTCATGGCATATCTTATGTATCGCCATTGGCGCACCAAACCGCGTCCATGTTCCACTTGCGGAGCCAAAATGAAACGTCTTGGCGAAGAAGAAGATAATGAGCTTCTGTCGCCGGCACAAGATCTGGAGGAACAGCTGAAATCTATAGATTACGACGTCTGGGAATGCCCCACTTGCGGCACTATCGAACGCTATGCCTACAAGAGCAAGCAGACCCAATACTCGGAGTGTCCGAAATGTCATACGGTAGCCATGCGCCTCGCCGGCACCCGAACCGTCATTCCGGCCACGACACGCCAGGCCGGACGCGGCGAAAAGGTCTACGAATGTAAATATTGCGGTCACATTCACCGCGATCCATATATCATTCCTAAAAAAGAGGATCCGGCGGCTGCAGCCTTGGCTGCGGGAGCTATCCTTGGTTCAATGACCGGCCGCGGAGGTGGCGGAGGTGGCTTCGGAGGTGGATTTGGAGGTGGATTTGGAGGTGGTTCCACAGGCGGAGGCGGCGCCTCCGGCGGCTGGTAACCTCAATTACCGCTTTCCTATTTTGCGGAGGCGGAGGGTGGAGGATTGTGAGGGGAATTGTAAGGTCAGGATGTCACCCTCTTTCTGCGCCTTGATTCCTTTGAGGGTTTTGCCCGAGGCACCAACCCATTCTATGTCATATACCGAATCAAACGGCAGAGGCGTGATATATCCTTTTACCATCCCCTGTTTCCATTTACCGCCATTGGTGACAGCTCCCGACAGATAGATTATATCGTACCCTTCCCTATCCTTTGATTTCTTGATGGCAAGGCGGTAATCACCCCCTGTCTTAATCATCTTCTCATCAATATTCATATCAAAAATCGCCCACTCCCCTTCTAAATCGTCTGCTGCGTCAAATTCTAATGCACCGGCACCGATGACACTATGTAAAACATCCTCTATTCCAGTCTGTTGGATAATGATATTCTCCACTTTTATCTCCCCACCAGGCATTACCACAAAACCGATGCTGTCTACCTTGGCTAAAAAATCACCGGCAGTTATCTCCTTATATTCGCGATTGCCCGCGCTTAGTTGCCAATTACTCCCCTCCAGACTAAGCTGAAAAGCATTGGGTCCGTCATATAAATCAAATCCGGAGCTAAGAGTCTTTTGCGCTGTCTCTTTACCTCCGGATTTCACTCTCACCTCCACTCGCGGTGATGAATATGTCTCGTCTGTGCGCTCATCTATGGTCACGAAACTGATCGTCGTTTCCTGCTCTCCGCTCTTAAGCACAATCCCCCAACCGGGATACTTTGTTTTGATTGATTTACCTCCGGAGTCATAATAGATGTAAGCGGTGTTGTGCCGGGCATGAGTGTTGGAAACGCGCATTCGCCAGCGCATCGCGTCGTAGTCTCCCAAGGCTACCATATCCGTAACAGGGGCGTTCGTTACGTTGCCGATCGATAGAGATGAATCCGTGGCGTGCCGGAAATCTTTATAACCTCTCTCACGGTTCATATACACCGTGCGCTCGGCCGCTGAAGCCAATCCGGAAATCGCGGTGATGATGCCGACCACCGCGAAGATCATGATGATACCGCCTATAATCTTGTTGATCAGCCACATGGAGCGCAGATTAAAATGGGCGCGTACTTTATCGATAAAGAAGGTTACGACATACCACCAAAGCACCGCTCCGGCAATAATGGAGATATACCCTATCACATATTGATACCATTTAATCTCCATCGTCAGAAAATTAAACCGGGCGAACAGACCGATTATCAAGAAGATTATCAGCGGATTAGAGAACGTGAAGAGAAAACCGTTGAGAATATTCCTGCCGGCCGGGATTTTCTGATCTGATTTCTTTTTCAGATTCCGGGAGGGATTGGAGCGGAAGAGATAGATGCCGAACCCTATGAGAACAACACTGCCGATGATCTGGATTACATTGCTGTTGCGCTCCAGAAATCCTTCTATAAACGATAAGCCGAATCCCGTAAGCAAGCAATAAAGCAAATCGGAAAGCGCAGCACCCACACCGGTGTAAAGGCCCGTCTTGCGACCTTTATCGAGTGTGCGCTGCACACAAAGGATACCTACCGGGCCCATCGGTGCGGAGATAATAATGCCGATAGCGATTCCGCGCCATAGAGTGTATATAATCCCTTCGAGTATTCCCATAGTCGCGTTATCGGGTTATCATATAGCCCCCCATCGAAGTCGGGAAACACTGATATCGAGTGAGTCCGTATTTATGTTTACCATCGAAAGCCGGACCCGAAACAGGTGAGCCACCCTGCATTGTCACATCATAATGCGAACCGCATTTCGGGCAGATAGCCTCAAACGTCGAGCTGTCGACACTTACTATCACGCTCGGATCGCACTCCACCGGACACGCCAGATCGTAGGCCAGAGGAACGTTGGTCTCAGCTGAAAATGGATTCATACCCATAATCAGCAGTACGCCCCCCAACCCCGTAGCAGTGCTTACAGTGTAGCTGAATCCTGCCGGCTGCCCCAGTCGAGGTATGAAATAACGACACAAACCGAACCCTGCTACACCGTATGTGTTCCAGAGTCCGGGATCGGAAAGGTTGATATTAACCGGCATTGCGGGTATGCGGTCGTCGTCAACGTTGTGACAACTTGTCAGAATGCCCGATAACGCCAATACTAATATAAGTATCTTATTTCTGCTCAAAACATTATTTCTTTAAGCAAACGGCACTGCCCGAAGCATATTGGCAAACTCCGTGGTCATCTTCTGCATCGGACCGCTCACCATGGGCTTGAGCATCGCAGGAATCTGAAGGTCGATCTCCACATTGGCCATGCAGCTCTCATCTCCCATCGGGATAATATTCAGGTTAAGCGACATCGGCACCGGCGCGCCCTCACCTTCCAGACGGATCAAAGTGGGGTCGACACTGCGCGTCTTACGCAAGGTCAGCGCACCCATCGGGCCCGCCGGAAACGTGATCGTGTCGGAAGTCACATTGATGCTCTCAAGCATCTGACGCTTATCCTCGGGAATCTGATCGGCGGGGGCATTCTTTATCAGTTCGCCGAGACCTTCAAGATTATCGAGTTTTCTAAACACTGTCTGAGCCGGAGCTCCGAGCGTAACATCTTCACTTCTGTATGTAGCCATAATTATAATTCTGTATCAAGATTCGGAATCCAGTTGGCAGGATCCTCACGCCATTCCTGAAGCGTATGAAGATCGCTTTTGCAGATATACTCTGTGTCAAGTGCAACATCAAGCATCGACGAATAATTCACCAACGAAATCAGAGGAATGTCGGCATCCCGCAGTCGCTTCACTGCCATCGGGAACTCAAAATTAAAGATTGCCGTCAGACCTATCACTTCACCTCCGGCAAGACGCAGCTCCTCGCTTGCCTTGACAGAACTTGCCCCGGTGGAAATAAGATCATCCACGAGCACCACTTTCTGACCCGGCTTCAGATTTCCTTCGATCATATTCTCCAATCCGTGATCTTTCGGTGTCGAGCGCACATAAAGAAACGGAAGACCTATAGCATCAGCCGCCAACGCCCCGATCGGTATAGCACCGGTCGAAACACTCGCAATCACATCTGCATCAGGAAAATTCTCCACGATCACCTTACTCATCTCAATCTTTATCAGATTGCGAAGGTCAGGATAAGAGAGTAATCGGGGATTCTCGATATATATAGGGGCATTCCACCCGGATCCCCAGACGAAAGGGTTATCCGGCTGGAGTTTGATAGCACTCACCTGCAAAAGTTTCTCAGCAAGCATTCGATCCGGTTTTTTCATAACTTATTAAATTTATAGATTCGGGCATCGTCGCCCTCTTAGAGCGCCTGAAAACCGGGGATTGCAGTCAATTCCCGATTAAACAAACTGGCACTGATTGCAAAATTATCAAATCCGTGCAACTTTTCCAAATGAATTCTTACATTTTAACATCCTTTCTTATCCTTCATACTTTGCGAAGCATACTTTATACTTGAATGAAGCTTTTCAGCTTCATTCAATGTCCCACGCCATCGCCGATGCCCCCAGCAACGCAGCCTCCGCATCATTAAGCGACGAAAAAAGGATCTCGATTCGATTACGATAAAGATGAAGCGCATTCGCCTCCAACGCCTCGCGCATCGGAAGAGCAATAAGATCGCCCGCCTTCGACACACCACCGAAAAGCATAAAAGCATCAGGATCCGTTATCGCGGCAAAATTCGCACAAGCCTCACCCAACACCCTGCCCGTGAAATCAAAGACACGCTTCGCTAAGGCGTCACCCTTATTCGCACACTCACATATCACCTTAGGAGTCAGCTCATCAGGCGCAACATCGCGCAATGCCGACGGTTCGTCGCTCTCAGCCAACATTTTGCGCGCCGTTCGCATAACACCCTTAGCCGAGCAATAAGTCTCCAGACAACCATATCGGCCACAACCGCAAAGGCGATCGCTATCCTCCTTTACAACCACATGACCGATTTCTCCTGCGAAACCCTGACTCCCCGACAACAAATGACCATCACACACAATTCCTCCACCTACACCCGTGCCAAGCGTAACCATAATAAAATTCTTCAGCTCACGCGCTTGTCCATAACGCATCTCTCCGGCCGCGGCCGCATTCGCATCATTTGTAATCGCCACCGGCAGCGAAAACATCTGCTCAAACACCGCTGCCAAAGGTATCGGCGAGGGCCATGGAAGATCCGTAGCAGCCTCAATGCAGCCGGAATACTGATTAGCGCACGGAGCCCCTACTCCGATTCCCCGCACATGACCCGCCACTCCTGCCTTTGCAACGCAATCATCAACCGCAGTCTTAAGCTTTGACGCATAATCATGAAAATCCTTATGGCCGCAAGTTGGGATCGAACCGCACTTGACGATATCACCGCGACGGTTTACCACCGCGAACTCCGTATTCGTGCCCCCTATATCTATACCTAACACATAATCCTTATCCCAAAAACGGGAGGCACCCTCCACTTTATCATTGACATTATTCATCGTCCGAACTAATCTTAAAAAATATATAATTAAAAACTAAACTATAATCCACAAAATTAGACATGACAAATTAAAAATCCAAAAAAATTTGGAAAATCCACACAAACACATTAATTTTGCACACGCAAACCGAAAGATTCATCCAATTCCGGCAACCTTAAAGCAAGAATTACGAAGAAGAAAAACGGAACTTGCGGTCCCTTAGCTCAGTTGGTTAGAGCACCTGACTCATAATCAGGGAGTCGTTGGTTCAAGCCCAACAGGGACCACCGAAACAGCCATAGGTGAATCCTATGGCTGTTTTGTCATATTGTAGGGTCGCGGTATGCCGCCACCGCCCAAACGGAAGATTGACTTTGTAATGTTTAGAGCACCTGACTCTCCGTGTTCATATTTTGGCACGGAGTCGTTGGTTCAAGCCCAACAGGGACCACCGAAACAGCCATATGATTCACCTGTTGCTAATTTGTCATATTGTCGCGTCGCGGCATGCCGCCACCGCCCCAAACGGGAGATTGACGTATTGTAGAAAACCGGTGTTTTGATAAAAAAATTACCACATCTGCTCATGATTAATCTTGAATTGTTAGGCTACATCTTTCCCACTAAGAAAATGCCGGATCTACCCTTATTTTCAACGAATTCCAAAATACCCAACAAACCCGGATAAAAAAAATAGCAGAATAGAAAATTAAAAAAATGAAAAAAATTAACAGAAAATTTTGCAGAATCAAAAATAATTCCTAACTTTGCACTCGCAAAACACAAAAGACTTCTACAAAGAAAAATCTTTAGTGCCGCCAGCCTCCCGAGAGGTTGCAACATAAATCGATGGTGTCATAGCTCAGTTGGTAGAGCAAAGGACTGAAA
>JAIEAO010000154.1 GCA_029071345.1 Muribaculaceae bacterium
ACTTTATACTTTATACTTCATACTTCATACTTTATACTTTGTACTTCATACTTCATACTTCATACTTTTGGGGTTGCTCACCGGTAGTTTTTGCGGTTGAAGATGCTGCCGAGTTTGAGCTGGATAACGCCGAACACTGCTTCTCCAAAGATTGATGAGTTCATCTTGGAGGTGCCTAACTGCCGGTTGACGAACACGATAGGAACTTCGACAATCTTGAATTTCTTGCAGTAGGTCTTGAATTTCATTTCGATCTGGAAGGCGTAACCTTTGAATTTGATTTTGTCAAGATCGATGGCCTCAAGCACGCGACGGTTGTAGCATACGAACCCTGCTGTGGAGTCGTGCAGTTTCATACCCGTAATCAGGCGCACATAGACGGATGCAAAGTAAGACATCAGCACGCGACCCATCGGCCAATTGACGACGTTTACGCCCGTGATGTAACGCGATCCGATCGACATATCCGCGTGATTTACCTTACACTCTTTGTAAAGTTTCGGAAGGTCGTCGGGATTGTGAGAAAAATCGGCATCCATCTCAATTATGTAGTCGTAACCGTGGTGAAGTGCCCATTTGAATCCGTGGATATACGCTGTGCCGAGTCCTAATTTACCCGAGCGACATTCCATGTGAACGCGGCCTCGGTATTGCTCGATTTTTTCGCGCACAGCATCCTGCGTGCCGTCGGGCGATGCATCATCGATCACGAGCACATCAAAACCCTCGGGCAATGCCATGATTGCATCGATGATGTTCGAGATGTTTTCAATCTCGTTATATGTGGGGATAATTACTACTGCGTCGCTCATATCGAGCCGTTTTATCAGATTTGCAAATACTAAAGACACATGATGCGGTCATGTAGCCGGTAATTTCTTTGCAAAATTAATAAATTCATGCTATTCTCAAAATAGTTTTCCCGTATAAAACGGGGATATTTTCAATTCTTTTATTAACAAAGAGTGTGGGATGATAAGATTCTTTGCTTTTGCGCAGTGATTCGTCGCCCATATCCTCTTCGCGGTTGAGATATTTCACATCCGGATATTTTTCCTGCACAAGCCGGCTCATGAAGCAGGCGAGAGCCTGATAAATGCCTCGGAAGGCTATGTCTCCTTTCTCGACATGGACGAAGAAGGTATCGCCGATTTTTTCGCCGAATGTGTAGCCTATCACCTTGCCGTCGAGACGGATGACGAGTCCGTCGTAAGTATACCTGTCGAAGTCTGCGAGGGCTTCGATGGTTTTGTCGCTTTCATAAAGGGCCATCGTGGAGTCTTCGTGCATGGATGCGAAGTTTTCGGTGAATGCGATTAATTCGTAGCGATTCGAGGTGTCGATCGGTTCTATCGACGCATCACCGTAATTACGAAGGAAGAAATTGAGATGATTTCTTTTTTTCTCCATCTTTTTTCCGGCAAACCCTATGAAGCGTTCGATAGGATAGAGGTATTCCTTGAGCGAAGTCTCGGTGTTTACGGATTGCTCCAGGCTTTCCTGGCTCTCGGTGTCGCTTTCCATCGGCATAAGTATTTCGGCATTTACATCGGCGGGTGTTGCCTCGGCAATGAGCATCATATAGTCTTCTTCCGTCATCTTTCCGACAGGGCGGTAATATATCATAACATGGCTTTCGGGGTCTACACCGCGGATGAAAAGAGTGTCGGAATATTCGGCATATTCATAGTCGTAATATTCAGCCCACATTATCACGCCGGCCACTGAAAAATCACATGAGCGTGAGGGATAGGCATTGAAATATTTCTCCAACAGGGGAACTAACTCTTTTGTGACCGGACGGAATTGCAGTTTGTCGGCCCAGGGTGTTGAGGTGTCGTATGTTTTCATAGTTTTGAATCGGTGTGTGCCGGATCTGATCCGGAAAAGTTTATAGTGTTTTTCATTGCAGCGGTCGCCGACAGGCAAATGCCCGGGCAGCCGTGATTTATTTATAGTAAAACATCCCGAATCGTTTAATGGTTTGGAAATTTTTCGTAAATTTGTATCCGAATAAATATATATTAAGAAGATAAAGCTACTCACACCTATTTGTAAAATAATAAGCGGGTGAGGACTAAATACTTGAAATAATAAATGTTGAAAGTATTAAAATTCGGAGGTACATCTGTCGGCACCATCGAAAGCCTGAAGAATGTAAAAGCCATCGTGGAGGGTCTGGACTCTCCGGCGATAGTGGTGGTCTCGGCTTTGGGTGGACTGACCGATAAACTCATTGCAACAGCAAAACTTTCTGCCGATGGCGACACTTCATATCGCGAAGAGATGAAGGGGATTCGCCAACGGCATCACGATATAATAGAGGCGTTGGTGCCCGCTGAGAAACAAGCGAAGGTGTCGGCAGAAGTCGATGCTCTTCTTGACCAACTCGAAGAGCGGTATCACGGCCTATGTCTGATCAAGTTGTTGCCTGACCGCACTCTTGACGAGATTGTAAGTTTCGGCGAGAGGATGTCGTCGGTGATTGTGGCTAACATTATCAATGGTGCCTCTCACCGCAATTCGCTTGATTATGTGAAGACAGAGAAGTGGTTTAACCGTAACATCGCCGACCGCCCGCTGACCGACCGTCTTATTAAGGAGACATTCGCATTGCCTCTTGAAGGGCATATAGTTGTAGGCGGTTTTATTTCCAAAGACCGCGACAGCGGTGAGATCACCAATCTCGGGCGCGGCGGTAGCGACTACACCGCAGCCTTGATAGCAGCCTCCCTTGATGCAGACCTCTTGGAGATCTGGACCGATGTCGATGGTTTCCTCACAGCCGACCCAAGAATCATCAAGGATGCGAGGATAATTCCTGAGATGTCGTTTGTGGAGAGTATGGAACTTTGTTCGTTTGGAGCGAAGGTGATCTATCCTCCTACCATTTATCCTGTCTTCCATAAGAATATACCGATAAAGATTCTCAACACATTCAATCCTACTGCTCCCGGCACTCATATCTCCGACAATGTCTATGATAAGGGAACTGTAAGAGGGGTGTCGTCGATCAACAATACGTCGGTGGTAACGATGAGCGGTCCGCTTGCCGCGAATGTGGCCGAAATAAATTCACGTGCTTACAATGTGATGGCGCGCAACGGTATCAGTGTCTTCATGGTGGCGCAGCCTTCGGAGGTGAATTCCCTTTCGATAGCAATGCCGGCGGCAGATGGTGAGAAAGCTCTCGAACAGCTCGTTTCGGAGTTTTCTCCGGAACTTCAGTCGGGGGAATTGCGTTCTATAGATAAGACAGATGATCTGTCGGTGATCGCTATTGTAGGCGAAGGAATCAAGAGTATTAAGAATCTCGGGCATGATATTCTGACGGCGTTGGCCGATAACGGCATTCAGGTGAAAGCTATATCCGAGGGAACTTCCGAAACTACGGTTGCTATCCTCGTGGCGAGCGAGAATATCAAGGAGGCGCTGAATATTACTCACTCGGCTTGCTTTCATTAGAAGCGAGTTTGAGTCGAGAGATTGAAGACCGAATGCCCGAATAATAGAAATTGCTATGGATATAAAAAACATCAAATATGAGATAAGCAATGAAAATCCGATGAAATGCCCGGCGACAGATGTGCCGGAATATGCCTTTATCGGGCGTTCGAATGTAGGCAAATCCTCACTTATAAATATGCTCGGCAAGAGCAAGAACCTTGCCAAGACCTCGCAGAAGCCCGGAAAGACGTTGCTTATCAATCATTTCAAGGTGGATAACGGCGAGTGGTATATAGTCGACCTTCCGGGTTACGGCTATGCCGCCAGAGGTAAGGATATGCGCGAGAAGTTCGGCAAAATTATCAAGAATTATATTCTCAAGCGCGAGCAACTCACGAATTTGTTCGTACTGATAGACATCCGCCATGCTCCTCAGAAGATAGACCTCGAATTTCTCGATTGGCTGGGAGAGAACGGTGTGCCCTTTTCCATAGTCTTTACGAAGGCCGACAAGCTCGGGCCGGTGGCCGGTGAAAAAAATGTGGCTGAATATAAGAAGGAACTGCTGAAGAAATGGGAGGATCTCCCTCCGATTTTCATCACCTCTTCGGAAAAGGGTAAAGGACGACAGGAGCTTCTCGATTATATCTACTCAATCAATAAGGAGTTGAAGGAGTATCCCCGTCAGGAGGAAGAGAAGCAGACCGAGATCGATGAAGCCGAGGCGGAAGTTGCCGAAGCCGAAGAATAATGTGAAATGTTTAATGTTCAATGTTTAACTACACATTACTCATTACACATTAAACATTACAAATTAATATAAGCTAACCTAAAATTTAGACATGAATAGTGAACGACTTCTGAAAAGTCATGATAAAAAAGCGGAAGGACTGCGCTTCATCGCCGTTGGCGGTTTTGCGACGGTGCTTCAATATGGCATGTATGTAGTGTTCGTACACTGCGTGGGTACCACGGCTGTAGTGTCAACGCTTATAAGTTATGCCATAAGTTTTGTGGCTAATTTCTTCCTTTCAAGCTATTTCACATTCCGCAGCAACCCGAACGCGAAGAAGGGGATCGCATTCACGCTCAGCCATCTTATAAACATGGGTATGCAGACCGGATTTGTTGCAATCTTCAAAGGTATTGTTGGCCCGACATTAGCTTTGCTTCCGGCGTTGGCGATATGTGTACCGGTCAATTTCTTCTTGGTGCGATATGCCTTTACTGCGAAGATCTTCCAGGGTAGCCTTCGTAAGAAGAAGGCTAACGGTTAATAGTTAATGACTTTCAACCGATATTTAATACATGATAATTGATATTTAATATTTGATATATGAAGAAAGTAGCTTTTGCATCGGACCATGCAGGATACCGCATGAAAGAAGTGATCAAGCAATATATGGTGGATAAAGGTTATGAAGTTGTGGATTTCGGCGCGTTTTCCGAGGAATCATGCGACTATGCCGATTTCGCTCATCCGGCGGCACAGGCAGTGGAAAGCGGCGACTGTGATTTCGGTATCGCCATGTGCGGATCGGGTAACGGTATCGGAATGACCCTCAACAAGCATCAGGGTATTCGCGCGGGAATGGCTTGGATGGAAGATCTCGCGGACCTTGCCAAACGTCATAACAACGCTAATTTCCTCGTGCTGCCCGCTCGATTTATCGCCGACGACTTAGCTAAGAAAATCGTTGACGCATATCTGGCAGCTCCGTTTGAAGGAGGTCGTCATGAACGCCGCATCGAAAAGATGGTGGTAAAAGGTTGATAAATCCAGGCTCGGCAGATGGTAGTCTTTATCAAGGATGCGCGATTTCATGCCTTCCACGGTGTGATGGAGCAGGAGCGAAAGGTCGGCAATGAGTTTTCAGTGTCATTGTCGGTCGATGTTCCATATTCAGAAGGAATGAAAGATGATAAGCTTGAAGCCACTGTTTCGTATGCAGATCTCTATGCGATAATTGCCGAAGAGATGAAGAATCCGAGAAATCTGCTTGAGGCCGTAGCAATATCCATCGGTAACCGCATAATCAGTGAATTTGAGGAAGTTTCATCCGGTAGCATAACCATCGTAAAAGTGCATCCACCGATAAGCGGCATTAGCGGCGAGGCAGGGGTGACGCATTATTTTTAAATTTATTGAGAAAAAGTTGCCTAAAAATTTGCACAATTCAAGAATTTGCTGTAATTTTGCACTCGCAAATCGGAACTGACAAGTGACGAAAAGAATGGTTCGTTAGCTCAACTGAATAGAGCATCTGACTACGGATCAGAAGGTTGCAGGTTTGAATCCTGCACGAATCACCAGGCAATGCAGATTGCGAAAAATATAAAGATTGGCTCGTTAGCTCAACTGAATAGAGCATCTGACTACGGATCAGAAGGTTGCAGGTTTGAATCCTGCACGAGTCACG
>JAIEAO010000155.1:0-24387 GCA_029071345.1 Muribaculaceae bacterium
GGTGTCTATAACTCCTAACTCCTAATTAATAAAACTATGCTAAAAATAAAGATAATTAATAAGAGTCATCACGAGCTCCCGTCCTACGGCACATTCGAGGCCGCCGGGATGGATATTCGCGCCTACCTCCCGGAGGGTGCGGTGGTGATGAAACCCGGTCAGCGCGCCCTGATACCGACCGGACTTTATATGCAGCTCCCCTCGGGCTACGAATGTCAGATACGTCCGCGTTCGGGCCTCGCACTCAATTATGGCATAACCGTGCTCAATTCTCCGGGCACCGTCGATGCCGACTATCGTGGCGAAATCGGCATCATCCTCATCAACCTCGGTGAAAATGATTTCACTGTCAATGATGGCGACCGCATCGCGCAGATGGTAATCAAGACCTACACCCGCGTGGAGTGGGAACCCGTAAAAGAGCTTGACCGCACCGAGCGTGAAGACGGCGGTTTCGGGCACACAGGCAGAAAGTAAAAAGACAATATGAAATCCAGGCTATTATTTCTACCCTTAATTGCATTGGCGTTAGCGGTTGCCGGCATGGCTACCGCCAAGACTTCGCGTCAGCAGGGTGTCTCACCCGAGCGACAGAAGGCGCGCTATTATTATCTTGAGGGTCTGCGTCATCAGGGGCAGGAAGAAGCCCAGGAAGCATACGAATATTTCAAAAGAGCTACGGCAATCGACCCGACGTATACCGAGGCCGCCTCAGCATACGCCACCCAGCGCATCTCTCTGCGTCTCGACACGATGCGCACCCCTGCCGAGCTGAACCGGTCGCTCGCGATGCTGCGGCCGTTCGTCGACAAATATCCCGATGATGCCAACGAAGCCCTGTACTATTCATTAGTGGCGCAATCGGTAAATCAGATTCCGGAAGCAATCCGCGTACTCGAATCTTTGACAGAGCATAACCCGCAGCTTTCGTCGGCTTACGCCCAGTTGGCCGAAGCCTATATGCGGTCGGGCGAAACCGAAATGGCTATCGAGACTTTCAACCGTCTCGAAACCATCGACGGCAAATCGATACCGATTTCGCTTACAAAGATATCCTATCGTCTGCACAGTGCCGACACTGTCGGAGCGGTAGCCGAGGCTAAAGCTATCATGGATGCGAATCCGGCAAATCCGCAATGCCGCATCCTGATGGGCAATATGATGAATCTTGTACAGAAAAAAGATTCGGCGCTGCTCTATTTCGAGGAAGCCGAAAAGTTGAATCCGGATCTCGGTGCGGCCAAACTTGCCCTCGCGGATTTCTATCTTCAGCAGGGTGATTCTGCACAATATGATGCAAAGACATACGAGGCTCTGATTTCGGAAGATTTCGGTCTGGACGAGAAACTTGACCTCATGACCCGATATATCTATAAGATACTTTCGGAGAAGAACAATATGAAGCGCAGTGACCACCTCTTTGAGGTGCTTCGCCAGCAATTTCCCCATGAGCCGGAGATGCTCAACTTCGCGGCTCAGTATTCCGCCGCCAAAGGAGACTTTAAGGATGCCGCCGAGCAGATCGGCTATGCCATTGACCTCTCGCCCTCCGATATGCAGCTCCGCGCACAGATGATGTCTTATCTCATCTCCGACGACCGCGCCGAGGAGGCGATGAAATATTACGACGATTTCAAGAAACAGCTCACCCCTCCGCGACGTCTGACCGCGTTATATGCCGCGGCCGCGCAGATCGCGCATCACACAGACACTGCCATAAACGCATATAAGAATCTCATCAGGGAAATCAATTCAAATTTCCCGACGGATTCCGTGCTGACCGCCCGTATGATTCCGGCTTCCGTCACCTACGACGATATGCTGGCGATTTCTGAATTATACACATCTATCGGTGATTGCTATTATGCCGACAAGCGTCTGCAGGAAGCATATAATGCTTACGACAACGCCCTGACTCTGAATCCCGACAACGCTATGGCGCTCAATAATTATGCCTATTTCCTCTCGGAGAATGGCGGTGATCTGGAAAGAGCGGCAGAAATGAGCCTGAAAAGTCTTGACGCTCAGAATTCATCTAATCCAACTTTCCTTGACACTTATGCATGGATCCTTCATAAGAAAGGGGATGAGGCTGAAGCCCTGAAATATCAGACCTCTGCCATCGAAGAGGCGGAGAAGCAAGGGGCAGCGCATTCCGAGCTATATGACCATTACGGCGACATTCTCAAAGAAAACGATAAAGATGACGAGGCTCTCGAAGCCTATGAAAAGGCCCTCGAACACGAAGATAAGGAGGATGCCAGAACAAAACTTGAACAGAAAATAAAAGCATTGAAGAATGTTAAGAAATAATTTGCAACACATATTAGGCGTGGTCATGGTGGCAGTGGCATTTGCCGCACAATCCGTCAGCGCTCAGGGAGTGGTGATTGAGACCGCACCGGCCGAAGCGACTACTGATTCGACAATATATTATGACGATGATTCGGCATTCTTTGTCGAGCCTGCGCCGGAGGATGTGCGTTTGTCAGCTCTCGAAACCATACTCCCCAACTATAACGACTGGACCATAGCGCAGCTCAACGGAAGCCTGAAACTCAAGGGTCTTCCGGTCACCCCCTCTGTGCGTATATATATGGAGAAGGGTAAGAAAATCTCGATCTCGGTCAGGGCTTCTTTCTTAGGAGAGGTCGGACGAATCGATGTGGAAGAAGACTCAATTTTAGCTGTTAATAAAATGAAGCGCACCTATTGCATTCAGAAATTCGGCAACATTAAATATGATTATCCCGACATCATCAGCGATGTGCAGTCGCTGCTGCTTGACCGCATAGTCATTCCGCAGGCCGGTGAACTGAAGCATAGCAATGCAGATTTTGTCGACATCAATCTCGGAGGGTCGGAGGAAACTGCATGGATCATTGATTTTCCCAAGGGTCTGTCGGCATCCGACACTATGGGTATGCGCTACGCCGTCAACCCTGACGGGCTCATCTCGCAACTTGTGGGCTTTATGCTGACTGCCGAACATCAGTCGGTGCTCAATATCGAATATGATTACCGCGACAACGGTTACGACATGGGCATAACGTTCATCAAAGATGAAAAGCCGCAATTCGCCACCGTGGTCAATTTCGATTCCGTGCAGTGGGATGCGAAAGAGCCAGCCCCCGTGCAGCTCAATTCCAAATACAGGCAGATGGAACTCAAAGACTTTATCCGCAGCTTCAAATTCTAACGTCCGATTTCCGCAATGATTAGATGGCTTCTGACTATAGCGCTGATATGTGCCTGCGCCGTGATCCCGGCGGAGGCGCAGAAGAACAACTCTGCCCGTAAAAACACCAAAACCACCCAGACCGCCCAAAAGACAAGAGCGACCTCAAAAGCCACCTCCGCCAAGAAGGGCACGACATCAAAAGGGAGCAGTAAGAAAGGTTCGCAGGGTAACGCTAAAAACACTAAAGCGAAATCATCATCTCCGGCCACCTCGGCCGAAGCCAAACGCCGTCAGCAGGAAGCCCAGAAAGAGATTGCCCTGACCAAAGAGAAAATCAGACAGAATGAAGCCGAAGTGAAAAAAGGGCTGACGGAGCTTAACCGGCTTAACTCTGAAATCAACGACGGAAAAGCATTGGTGGCCAAGGCATCGCAGACAGTAGCCTCTCTTGAAGCCCAGATCAATAATCTGCAGACGCGCATCAGCAGTTCGGAGGCTCGCCTGACAAAGATGCGTGCAGATTATCTGGCATCGGTGAAGAAGATACGCACCCGACGCAATTCAAGCTCGAATCTCGCCTTCATATTCTCGTCAAAAAGTTTCTCGCAGGCCATGCAGCGTATGCGCTATCTGCGTGAGATTTCCAACTGGCGTGAGAAAAAGACGACTGAAATCTCCGATTCCGTAAAGGCATTGGCCCAATATAAATCCACTCTTGAGCAATCCAAAGAACAGAAAGCTATAGCACTGCAGCGGCAGGTGGAAGCTCAGGAAAAGTTGACCGGACAGTTCAAGCAGCAGGATATACTTGTCAGCAACTTGCGCCGCAACGGGCAGGCTCTAAATTCGCATCTCGCCCGCAAACAGCAGGAAGCAAACGCCCTTAAGGCCACGATCGCCAACCTCATCGCTCAGGAAGCACGCAAAGCCGAGGAAGCGCGTAAGGCCGAAGAAGCGCGTAAAGCTGCAGAAGCCGAGAAAGCCCGCAAGGCTGAAGAGGAAAGACTGCTGGCTGAAAATAATGCCGGGCAAACCCAGGCCGAGGCCGTGAATAAAGCGAAAGATCAGAAGAAGGATAATAAACAGAAAGATCAAAAAGCCGAATCTCCCAAGAAGAGTGACAATAAGAAAGACTATGCCGAGGCCCGCAAACGTCAACCCCGCAAAAGCGAGGATAAAGCAACTACGCCCGGCAAGACTCCAGCTAATAATTCAGCATCTTCCGCCGGCAACTTTGCGGCGATGCGGGGGCTGCTACCACATCCGGTGAGCGGCGCATTCCGCATCACGAGCCAGTTCGGCCGACACTCCCTGCCCGAACTTCCTGACGTGGTTTACGACAATCCCGGCATCGACGCCGAAAGCTCGGCCGGGGCTTCGGCCAAAGCCGTTTATCCCGGCAAAGTGAGCGGAGTCTACATGCTCCCCGGCTATGCTACGGTAATAATCGTGAGCCACGGCAATTACTACACCGTCTACGGCAACATCGCCTCGCCCACAGTCAAGGCCGGAGATATGATCAAGCAAGGCCAGTCGCTCGGTCAACTCGCAGCGGCCGAAGACGACCCGTCGCACTCTTCGATACATTTTGAGGTCTGGAAAAACCGCGACAAATTGAATCCCCAGGAATGGATAAAGCCATGAGCAGATTTAAAGTGATAAAATATAGACCGGAAATGAAAGAGACGTGGGATGCGTTTGTCAAAACTGCAAGAAACGCCACATTTCTTTTCCTGCGCGACTATATGGACTATCATGCCGACCGCTTCCCGGATTGCTCATGGATGGTTTATAAGGGAAACAAACCTGTGGCGCTCCTGCCTGCCAATCTTACCGCCGACCTGACCCTCCATTCTCATCAAGGCCTGACATACGGAGGCTGGATACTGCCTCACGGCCATATCAACGCTGCCGATACACTCGAAATTTTCGAAGACGCCATAGCAATATGGAAAGCCGAGGGAATCACATCGTTAGATTACAAACCTATTCCTTATATATATACCGCCACCCCGTCGGACGATGCCGAATACGCCCTATTCCGACTCGGCGCAGTGTTGACGGAAGCAAACGTATCATCAGCACTCCCGTTGATTCACGGCATAGATGCGACTGCACATTATAATAAGTTACGCCGGCGTGCATTGGCAAAAACCGCGGAATTAGACTATAAAATCTACCAGACCGACGACGCGACAGAGATAATGGGGCTTGTTGAGCAATGCCTGAGCGACCGTCACGATACCAAACCTGTGCATACCTCCGAAGAGATGCAACGTCTCAAGCTCCATTTCCCTGAAAACATCCACTTCTGGATACTCGAATATGGCGGAGCAGCGCAAGCCGCAGTGTGCATCTATGACACCGGGCGCGTGGCCCATGCGCAATATATCGCAAGCACCCCGCAGGGGCGAAGCCTAAACCTCCTCACACCTCTTTTCACACATCTGATCACACGGGAATATGCCGAAAGAGAATACTTCGATTTCGGAACAAGCAACGAAGATCACGGCCTCTACCTGAACGAAGGTCTGCTGCGTCAGAAATCATCCTTCGGTGCCACGGCCATGCTTCACCGCCGCTACCGTCTAACCTTCTAAATCAACAATATATACCCCACCAATCTTCATCCCCGCTCTGCGCCGACAATTTTATTAAAAAATCTTTATTGAACGTTGCGTAAATAGAATAAAATTACTAACTTTGTAGCTGATAAGGCTCGACTATGCAGGGAACGCCATATAAGTGCCTTATCCGATTTTTAGAGAATTGACAAAGTGAACGTGTCTTACCCAAATTTTAGGTAGCCTAACTGACGAAATGTATATTTAGCTCCGACGAATAAAGTAGATACAAGTTCATTAGAGTTATTGATTCAACCATAATTAAATGGACACGCAAAACTCCTTTAAATCTTCCGTTATTGGGATGCAGGGTAATCTGCTTTCCTTTGCACTCAAGCTTACCACCGATAAGGAAGAAGCGCAGGATCTCGTTCAGGACACGACGTTGAAAGCCCTCAACAACGAAGAGAAATTTGTGGAAAACACAAACTTCAAGGGCTGGATGCTGACTATCATGCGCAACATCTTTATCAACAATTACCGTAAGAGCGTAAAGGAAAATACGGTAGTGGATACCTCAGAAGATCTCTATCACCTTAACCTTTGCCAAGACTCAGGTCTTGATTCGCCCGACGGAGCTTATGCTGTGAGCGAGATTTCAGAAATTCTCGCTAAATTTCCGGCGGATTTCCGTAAACCTTTCTCAATGCATGTAGCCGGTTACAAATACGAAGAGATTTCAGCTAAACTTTCAATGCCCTTGGGCACTGTCAAAAGCAGAATCTTCTTCACTCGTAAACGACTCCGTGAAATTCTGAAAGATTATCGTTAAACCGTTTAATTTAGCAACTCTATAGCAATCGGGACGTTCCCCTCGAAGAATTATATTGATTGTCTAAAAAAATTTGAGGATGTGCACCAGCGCATCCTCTATTTTTATTCCCCACCGCAACCCGGTAACGCCGGCACTCCGTGACGGCGAATAACGAATGTACCTGAACTGTAGCCTGCCGAATGGTGTTTTAGAAATAGTAACATAAAAATATTAATATGAAAAAGACACTGAAATTTTTCCCGATTCTGCTTATGGCGATCTTAGGGCTTTCATTGGCAAGCTGCTCGGATGACGATGAGCCCATTTCTGCAAACGAACTTCCGGCTACGGCCCAGGCATTCATAGCGACTTACTATCCGGATGCGACAGTGAGATCAGCCCAGATAGACAGCGACGAATACGATGTCCTGCTCTCCGATGGCACATCTATCGAATTCGACCTAAGCGGTGTCTGGCAGAGCGTCGACGCACCCTTCGGTCAGACTGTTCCATCCGGATTCTACCCCGAGAATATCGACATTTATCTGGAAATGAATATGCCGGGAGCCGGAATCAACGAAATCAACAAAGAAACTCAGGGTTATGATGTAGAACTGATAGATGGCACAGACCTCCTCTTCGGATGGGATGGCAACTTCATTGGCTACGACACATTCTGACAACCAGAATCACGACCGAACATGCAAAAACAGGCTTAAATTACGACTCATATCAACCACTAACTAAAATTAAAGGGCCGAAACCGTTTCCGGTTTCAGCCCTTCGTGATTTATTGCGAAAGATATTAGCGGCGGAAGCCGGCGCCTCCGCGCATCTGCTTCATCATCTTCATAGGATTCTTGATCGATGATGCCATCTTCATCATTTTGCGGGTGTCCTCAAACTGTTTGAGCAGCTTGTTGACATCCTGAAGCGATGTGCCTGAACCTTTGGCAATGCGCTGACGGCGAGTACCTTTGATTATTTCGGGGTTCTGACGTTCGTAGGGGGTCATGGAGTGGATGATAGCCTCAATACCTTTGAATGCGGAGTTATCGATGTCAAGATCTTTGACGGCTTTTCCCACACCGGGAATCATTGCGGCAAGGTCCTTGATGTTACCCATCTTCTTGATATTCTCGATCTGCTTTAGGAAGTCGTCGAAATCAAATTTGTTTTTCTTGATCTTCTCCTGGATGCGCTCGGCTTCCTTCTGGTCGTAGATCTCCTGAGCACGCTTGGCGAGTTCGACGATATCACCCATGCCGAGGATACGATTGGCCATACCCTCAGGGTTGAATTCCTGAATATCCTCGAGTTTTTCACCCGTACCGACATATTTGATAGGCTTGTCGACAACAGCGCGGATTGAAAGTGCAGCTCCACCGCGGGTGTCGCCATCGAGCTTGGTGAGCACAACGCCGTCGAAGTCGAGACGGTCGTTAAAGGTCTTGGCCGTGTTCACGGCATCCTGACCGGTCATCGAGTCGACCACGAAGAGCGTCTCTTGCGGATTAACGGCCTTCTTGATGCGCTCGATCTCATCCATCATCTCCTCGTCTACGGCGAGGCGACCGGCGGTATCGACAATCACGAGGTCACGGCTGTTGGCCTTGGCGTGCTCGATTGCGTTGAGGGCGATCTGCACCGGGTCTTTGCTATCCTCCTCAGTGTAAACCGGCACATCGATGCTTTCGGCAAGCACTCTCAGCTGCTCGCGGGCAGCAGGGCGGTAAACGTCGGCTCCGACGAGCAACGGGCGCTTACCCTTCGCTGATTTGAGTTTCCGGGCGAGCTTGCCGGCGAATGTGGTCTTACCGGCACCCTGCAGACCGGCCATCAGAATCACAGCCGGGCGACCTTCGATGTTGAGGGGAGCTTCCTCACCACCCATCATTTCGGTCAGCTCATCATGCACGATCTTCACCATCAGCTCCTTCGGCTTGAGGGCATTGATCACGTTCTGACCGAGGGCTTTTTTCTTCACCGTGTCTGTGAAGTTCTTGGCCACTTTATAGTTAACGTCGGCATCAAGCAACGCACGACGCACATCTTTAAGGGTTTCGGCCACGTTGATTTCCGTGATCTTTCCCTCACCTTTCAATATTTTAAACGATCGCTCAAGGCGTTCCGATAAACTGTCAAACATCTCTTTATAATTAGGAGTTAGAAATGAGAAATCAGGAGTTATAGACAGTGTTTGTCTCGGGGTGTCATTCGGTCGCGGCATGCCGCGACCCCGCATCCTTTCCTCACTTAATACTTAATACTTACTACTTCATACTTTAAATTATAAGGGTTCGGCCTTATAATTTATTCGTATTGGTATCCGGGAAGATCACGGTAGGCTTCCACTCGCGGGCCTCCTCGGGAGTCATCTGGGCGTAGGTCATGATTATCACCACATCGCCCGGCTGAGCCTTGCGGGCCGCCGCGCCGTTGAGACAGATCACCCCGCTCCCGGGCTCGCCGGCTATGACGTAGGTGTCAAACCGTTCGCCGTTGTTGTTGTTAACGATCCAGACTCTCTGACCGGGAAGAATATCCGCCGCCTCAAGAAGGAGGCTATCTATAGTAATGCTCCCGATATAGTTAAGATTCGCCTCAGTCACTTTGACACGGTGAATCTTTGATTTCATCATCTCTATCAGCATGATTCCGGTTTTCGGTAAGTTATGTTGTCAATTAGTCTCACATTTCCGCAAAACACCGTGATGCATCCCACGATCCAGGGGCTTTCATCCCATTCCTCGACGGGGAGGAGCGTACGGCCGTCGACAATCTCGAAATATTCTACCTTCATCTCGGGCTGGGCGTCGAGATGCTCCACTACGGTGTGATGCGTTGCGCGGACATCATGATCCTTTGAATATTCGACACTGTAAGCCAAAGTCTTGTGAATCTCAGGTGCAATCGCACGCTGCGTTTCGGTGAGCAGAGCGTTACGGCTGGAAAGCGCCAGACCGTCATCCGCACGTTTGATGGGGCACGCGATTATGTCGACATTTATACCCTCGGTGCGGATCATATTGCGTATCACTGCGATCTGCTGGAAATCCTTTTCGCCGAAATATGCCCTGTCGGGACGGCAAAGACGGAAAAGCAGGCTGACCACCTGCGCCACTCCCTGGAAATGACCCGGACGGAACTTACCTTCCATCACCTCTGCGGCTGTGCCGAGGTCAAACTCGTGACGCGGCTGATTCTCCGGGCCTCCGGGATACATCTCCTCGACCGACGGAGCGAACACTGCCGTCACTCCGGCTTCGGCAAGGAGCTTGAAATCATCCTCCTCCTTCCGGGGATAGGTGGCGAGGTCATCGGGATTGTTGAATTGCGTAGGATTTACGAAAACGCTCACTATCACGCAAGGATTCTCAGATACGGCCTTCTCCACCAACGACAGATGGCCCGCATGAAGCGCGCCCATCGTCGGCACAAGACCTATTTTCTCTCCTTGCTCCTTACGGAGCCCCACAAAGTCAAGAAGCTCCGCAACTTTTCTAATTATTATCATATCGATATATCAGATACATTTTCAACCTGCGAAGTTACAAAAAAACTCTCTAATTATTGGAATATCCCCGCCGAAATTTTCCTCCTTCTCGAAATTTTATACCATCCGTTCCTTATCCTCTACTATATTTATAAGCTCTTTACCTCATCATCATCTCGTTTAGATACGAGTGGGTCGGAAACAGATAAAAGCCCCATTAGTTTCGGGAACCATGAGGACATTATAGATTTTTATGCAGATTTGCAGTGGCATTGCAAATTTGCATAAAAGTAAGAGTTGAGGGTGCATTTGGCAGTTTTGCTGGCGTTTTCACATATTTTAAGGAACGCATGGAGGGTTGTCGGCGGTTTTTAACCTCTATGTCGGATTTTTTTATTAACTTTGCAACTGCTTAGAGCACACCGCTGAAAAATACGATCTTTCGGCCATAATTTCGTGTGCTCTCAGCTTGCAAACAGAGAAATATGGCAAAACAAAGAATTCTTTATGTCTCTCCCGAAATATCCCCCTATCTTCCCGACTCGGAGATAGCTCGTCTGGGCCGTGCGCTTCCCACAGCTTTTCACGGAAAGAAATTTGAAGCGAGGACTTTCACCCCCAACTTCGGAAACGTAAACGAGCGCCGGAACCAGCTCCATGAGGTGATCCGTCTCAGCGGAATCAACGTACCGATCAACGATGCCGACCATCCGCTGATTATCAAGGTTGCATCGATGCAGCCCTCAAGAATCCAGGTCTATTTTATCGACAATGACGATTACTTCCAGAAGCTTGATTCTGACGTAGACAATGTGGGTTCAAACCGCGATGATAACGACGAGCGCGTAATCTTCTTCTCTCGCGGCACGGCCGACACTGCCCGCAAACTGCGCTGGGAGCCCAACATCCTGCACGTTTCAGGATGGATAAGCGCTCTGGTGCCTCTGTATGTAAAGAAAGTATTCTCCGACGGAATCTCTTTCAAAGATACCAAGATTATCTACACCGTGCTCGACGAACCCACCCCTAACGGGATCGACGCCAACATTTTTAAACTTCTGCGTGAAGATGGATTCAAGGATGATATGGTAGCTCCTTTTGAAGAGATGGAAGCCAACGCCGACATTCTTCATAAAATAGGAATGACCTATTCGGATGCCGTAATATTCAACAACCGCACTCCGAATCCCGAGCTTGTGAAATATGCTGAATCGCTCAATCTTCCCGTTCTTTTCCTAAACCCGGAAGAGTTTGCAATAGATAAATATCAGGAATTATATCAATCGCTCCTTAATAATGAAGCTTAAATCACTCTACACCATAGCGCTGACCCTGCTCGGGATTGGTGCGCTCGCATCGTGCGAAGATTCCACCAGTCCGATCGGAGGCTCGCTCATGAGCGGAGATGTCACCATTACGGCCGACACGCTTGAGATGAAACTTGCAGCCGCAAGCATCCTTGAGGAGGACTTTGACTCACGCACACAGTCTAAACTCCTCGGCCGGATCAATATACCGGAATACGGCTCTCTCGATTGCTCGTTTGTCACCCAGCTCCTGCCGGCCACCAAGATGAATATCCCCGATTCAATCAAGGTCGGCGACGTCGACTCGCTCAGACTGATTCTGAAAGTGCCCCGCGGTTCGCTCACCGGCGACTCGCTGGCTCCTCAGCAGCTCAAGGCTTTCCGACTGACCAAGCAGCTCCCTTCCGACATCAACAGCGGCTTTAATCCGGAGGGCTTCTATGATCCGCAGAATCCTATCGGCGTAAAGAGCTACACGCTCTCGGCCCTCTCGATGAACGATTCGATGTTCAAGATCGGCTCTGACATCCGCATCCCGGTGATGATGCCTAAGAAAATGGCGCAGGAGCTTTTCACTGCTTACCGCGACAACTCCGAGATATTCCAATGGCCGAAGACTTTCGCCGAATATTTCCCCGGCATCTATGTGCAGCAGAATTTCGGCAATGGTTGTGTCGGTGTGATTTCAGGACTTGAATTTTATCTCTACTGGCATTATGACAAGCAGGTATATCAGAAGAAAGATGACGATTCTGATGAATACCACTATGTTCCGGTGGAGACCCGCGATTCAGTGTGTCTGCTTGCCTCTCGTCCGGAAGTGCTCTCCGCCAACCGTGTAGAATACAAAATCTCCGACTACCTCCAGGATATGGCCGACAATGGCAAATCTGTCATCACCACTCCCGGCGGATACCATGTCAAGATCAATTTCCCGGCTAAAGAACTGATCGAGAAATATGACAAAGACCTTTACACATCCGCAGTGGTGTCGAAACTTACATTCAAGATTCCGGCTAAACCGGTGAACAACGATTATGACCTTCCCTGCGCCCCTCATCTTCTTATGGTCAAGAGTTCGGAGCGTGAGGAATTCTTCAGAGAGAATAAAGTGCCCGATGATAAATCATCGTTCTACGCACCATACGACGAAGAATCCGGCAGCTATAAATTCAACGGGATGCGCGATTATATCCTCGGGCTCCTTGAGAAAGGTGAAATCACTTCTGAAGACACCGAATTCTCGTTGATTCCCGTGATTGTAAGCACGGAGAGTGTGCAACAATATTATAGCGATCCGGTTATCTACGTCACGGGATGCTCTCCCTATATCGGTCGCCCCACAATGACGGAGCTTGATACCGACCACGTCACCATCTGCTTCACCTATTCGCGTCAGACCATCCAGTAAATCAGAAATGCTGTCGATTATCCTTTTCAGCCTCCTGTCATTCATCACAGGCGCGGCGACCCCCGGAGAGGCGCAGCGTGCCGAGTTGCTGTTTGTGGGCGATGCGATGCAGCATCAGGCGCAGCTTGACCGCGCAAAAGAGCTGGGAGGCGATAGATATGACTATTCCGACTGCTTCACGCTGATTGCCCCCGAGGTTACGGCGGCAGATTACGCGGTGTGCAATCTCGAAGTGCCGTTAGGTGGAGGACCATCCTATTCCGGGTATCCCTGTTTCTCGGCGCCTGATTCATACGCAAAGGCATTGAAAGATGCAGGTTTCGACCTCTTCCTCACAGCCAACAACCATTGTCTCGACCGACGCGACAAAGCGGCAAGACGCACGCTCACTGCGCTCGACTCGCTGGGCGTGGACCATATCGGCACATATCATGATGCCGCGCAGCGGGAGAAGTCGGTACCCTTCATCAAGGATATCAACGGCATCAAGTTCGGTTTCCTAAACTACACCTACGGCACCAACGGCATCGAACCGGCCGAAGGGATCGAAGTCGCGCTGATCGATCGCCCCCGTATGGCTGATGAGATCCGCAAGACACGGGAGGCCGGAGCCGAGATAGTGGTAGTCACAATTCATTGGGGTGTGGAATATGTATTGCTTCAGAACAAAAATCAGGAAGATATTGCAAAATTCCTTACCGACCAGGGAGCCGACCTAATAATCGGCGGACATCCCCATGTGATACAACCGATGAAAGTCGTAAGAAACGAGAAGGAGGATAAAGATGTGCTCATAGTCTACTCTCTCGGCAATTTCATCTCCAACATGAAGACCGCCGACACACGCGGCGGAGCTCTGGTAAGAGCCGTAGTGGAGCGCGATGACGATGGTGTCGCACGATTCAAATATGCCGATTACGACACTTTTTTCTCGGCGAAACCGGCCGGAGGCAATTCAAACTTCAAGGTTATCCCCTCATGGATGCCTGAGAAAATTCCCGCTGCGCAGAAAGCTCACTGGGAGCTTTTCGACCGCGGCGCACAGCGAATTTTTGATAAACACAATGTCAACGTGCCCCGTAAGCATAAGTAGTTAATAGTTAATAGTTAATAGTTAATAGTTAATAGTTAATGATTAATGGTTAACTGCTGTTTATAACTTAGAATAATATTGAATATAAAGAATACATAGCTAATGATTAATATATTAAGTCTCAATGAATTGTTAATTATTAATCATTAATTATTAATTTCTGGAAGATAATGATTCAGACCAATAACCTTTGCATGCAGTTTGGAAAGCGGGTGCTTTTCCAGGATGTAAACTTAACTTTCAACCGTGGCAACTGCTACGGTATCATCGGCGCAAACGGTGCCGGCAAGTCAACATTGATGAAAATCCTATCGGGTGAGCTTTCACCCACTCACGGCACCGTGACTTTCGGTCCGGGCGAGCGTCTGTCAGTGCTGACTCAGAACCACTTCGAGTTTGACGAATGCACAGTAATCGAGACCGTGCTGCGCGGACACACCGTGCTTTGGGACATCATGCAGCAGAAAGACGCCATATATGCGAAGCCGGATTTCTCGGATGAAGACGGCATCAAGGCCGCGGAACTCGAAGAGAAGTTCGCCGAACTTGAAGGTTGGAACGCCGAAAGCGATGCCGCCGCACTTCTCTCCGGCCTCGGCATCAAGGAAGACCGTCACTACATGCTGATGAAAGATATGAGCGCTAACGAGAAAGTGCGTGTGCTTCTCGCAAAGGCTCTCTTCGGAAATCCCGACAATCTGCTGCTCGACGAGCCTACCAACGACCTCGACCTCGAGACCGTGACATGGCTCGAAAATTACCTCGCTAACTTTGAGAATACAGTGCTTGTGGTGAGCCACGACCGTCACTTCCTCAACGCCGTCTCCACCCATACTCTCGACATCGACTATAACAAGATCTCCCTATTCGCCGGAAACTACGACTTTTGGTATCAGTCTTCACAGCTCGCGCTGCGTCAGCAACAGGCCGCCAACAAGAAAGCCGAGGAAAAACGCAAAGAGCTGTTGGAATTCATTCAGCGCTTCAGCGCCAATGTGGCCAAGAGCAAGCAGACTACAAGCCGCAAGAAGATGCTTGAGAAGCTGAACGTCGAGGAGATTCAGCCCTCATCGCGCCGCTATCCGGGCATAATCTTCACCCCAAGCCGCGAAGTCGGCAACAAGATTCTTGAGGTCAAAGGTCTCAAGGCATCGGTCGACGGCGAAGTGCTCTTCGATGACGTTAACTTCCAGATCGAGAAAGGCGACAAAGTGGCATTCCTCAGCCGCGATCCCCGCGCCATGACCGCCCTCTTCGAGATAATCATGGGCGAACGCAAGGCAGATGCCGGAGACTACGAGTGGGGCCAGACAATCACCACCGCCTATCTCCCTCTCGACAATGGAAAATTCTTCGAATCCGATCTAAACCTCGTCGACTGGCTATGCCAATACAGCTCCGATTCTTCGGAAATCTATCTAAAGGGATTCCTCGGCAAGATGCTTTTCAGCGGCGAAGAGGTGTTGAAAAAAGCAAGTGTGCTTTCCGGAGGCGAGAAAATCCGTTGCATGATCGCGCGCATGATGCTCACCGATGCCAACACACTGGTGCTCGACTCCCCCACCAACCACCTCGACCTCGAATCGATCCAGGCATTCAACAACACACTGCAGAACTTCAAAGGGGTGGTTCTCATGTCGAGCCATGACCACGAATTCATCCAGACAGTCTGCAACCGCATAATCGAGCTGACTCCCAACGGCATCATCGACAAGATGATGGACTACGACGATTATATCGTCGACGAGAAGGTGGCCGCCGCCCGCGAACGCTTCTACGACGCATAATAGCATAATAACCTCATTAAGGAGCGACAGTTGCTTACCAACTGTCGTTTTCTTTTATTTGGTGGGATGATAAGATAGTTACAATCGACCAAAATAAAGAGAAGATGACGCTCTTTTGCGACAAATCGGGCGGAAGTTTGTTATATCTTTAGATAAAGATGATTTCCAGAGACAACGATGATTACCATTATGAAAAAATTATATCTGCTTCCTTTAGGCGCGTTACTGCTGACCGCATGCAGCACCGCCGATGACGACAATCTGCCCACCCTCTCCAATAAAACTTACGAGGGTCTGACCGAGCTTAACCTGATTTATGACAAGGCTCCGATGGTAGGCAAATCGGCTACTTTTTCCGACAATCAGCTCACATTCGATTCGAAAGTGGATCTCGGTTCGTTTTCAGAAGCGTTAAAGGCGTTACCCCCGATTGCGGGTCCGGGCGTGCTTCCCGGCTCTCCTGTCGTAACCGTACCGCTGACTCTTGAACCCAACACTGATAAGTATTCATTCGCAGGCTCCGGCGAGACAGGGTTTGTGACGTACTCATATCTCGGCAGCCTCACCGAAAACAAGCTCGATTTCTATTTCTATAATGTAAAGCTCAAAAATGCCCATTTGTCAACGCGAACGTGGAAGCCCGCACCGGCAGATGCCTCTACCGGCTCATCTCCATTCCATATCGTCTGGGAAACCTCTCAGCCGGGTCTACTTGAATATTTCGACGGCAGCATTGAGGATGCACTGAAACTCTTGGCCCAGCTCCCGATGATTCCGGCTTATGGCAATACGGCCTATATGTCGCCCACTCAGGCTGTCAGCAACGGTCTGAAAACATTGTCGTTCAACGACGACGGCAACCTTGTGTTAACCTATCTGCAATCGGCCAACGGGGCGGCTCAATTCGCTCAAGCTCCAATTTGTATGCTTCAATACGCGGTTCTCGAAGAAGGAACTGCCAAACTCTTTATAAATCCCACTGATCTCATATCGCTCATTATCATCAACAACACCAATAAGCCCAATATTCCGGAGCATCCCTTCGGCAAGTCGGCAACACGCGGCGATATATCAGCGACCCTGGCCGACATCCTTGGCCTTTTCTCTCCCGAAGAGCTGCAACAGATTTTTGCCACGGTCAGCCCGATGCTCAGTCAGGGCTTCCCCATCAAATACACTGCTAACGGCACTCATCTTGATGTCTTCATGCCTACGGAGGTGCTTGTGCCTATCATTAAGAATTTTATAGCGCCTATGCTCGCCAAGCCGGAAGTGCAGGAAATGATTGCGACCAAACTCGCACAATCCACTACCCTGCAGCCTTATATGCCGATGATCAAGGCCTTCATGGTCGCGCTTCCGTTAATCATGGAAACCACCACCAAAGCAGAAATCGGGCTGTCGCTCGTGGCGTACTAAGTTGAGAGTTGAGAGTCGAGAATTCTGAATTCTGAAAACCGAAAACTGAAAACTGAAAACTAATCAGCTATCTCCATCAGTTCGAGCAGACGCATTTCGGCCTCGTCAAGACGGGCTATCACTGCCCCGATGCGATCGCCGGCCGCGATAATCTCATCGTTGCTTAACGTGCCTGAGGACAAAGCGGCCTCAAGCTCATTGCATTCTGCCGTGAGGTCTTCCACCTCCTTCTCAAGGGCTTCCATCTCTCGTTTCTCCTTATAAGTCATCTTACGTTTGGATTCAGCGGGTCGCCACGACGCTTTACCGGCAGACTGACCTGCCTGCTTGCGGGCCTGCTCTTTCTCAAGAGCCTGACGTTCGCGCAGCTCGCGCTCCTCCTCAGCCACGCAGTGACGATAAGTGGAATAATCGCTGGGGAAATCACGCACCTCCCCATCACCCTTAAACACAAAAAGATGATCGACAATGCGGTCGAGGAAGAAGCGGTCATGGCTCACCACGATCACACACCCCTTGAAGTTGACAAGATAATCCTCAAGCACAGCCAGCGTCATTATGTCGAGGTCGTTGGTAGGCTCGTCGAGGATAAGAAAATTCGGGTTACGCATCAAGACGGTGGCGAGATAGAGCCGGCGCCGTTCACCTCCGCTGAGTTTATAGATATATTTCTGCTGGGTTTCGGGGGTGAAAAGGAACTGTGACAGGAATTGAGAAGCTGAAAGACGTGTCTTATCGTCGATGCGCACCTCCTCGGCAATCTCCCGAACTGCATCGATCACCTTCTTTTTCTCATCGAAATCTGTCATTCCCTCCTGGCTGTAATAACCCCAGCGCACAGTCTCCCCGATGTCGAAATGGCCGCTGTCCGGCTGTATCAGTCCGAGCAGCAGCTTGATGAATGTAGATTTGCCGGCACCGTTGTCGCCGACGATACCGACCTTTTCATAGCGTGCGAAGGTATAATTCCAACCGTTAAGTATCTTCTTGTCGCCAAACGATTTAGCCACATTCTTCGCCTCAAAAATCTTTGAACCGATATATGATGAGGCTGTGCCAAGTCTTACGTTTCTCTCCGACAGATTGAGTTGGCTCTTCTTCTCCAATTCATGGAAATTGTCGATACGGTATTTAGCCTTAGATCCGCGGGCCTGCGGCTGACGACGCATCCATTCAAGCTCGGTGCGGAGCAGATTTTTCACCTTGGCCAGCTCCGCTGAAAGGTTCTCATGCCTCTCATCGCGCTTACGCAGGAAGTAGTCATAATTGCCGTCGTATGAATACAATCTCCCCCTGTCTATCTCGATAATCTTGTTGCAGACCTTATCGAGAAAATACCGGTCGTGAGTCACCATGAGTAGAGTGATCTTCTGCTTTGCGAGATATCCCTCCAGCCATTCGATCATGTCGATGTCCAGATGGTTGGTAGGCTCGTCCAGAAGTAGCATATCGGGTTGGGAGAGGAGCACACGCGCGAGAGCCACACGTTTGGTCTGACCACCCGACATCTGACCCATCGGCTTATCCAATTCAGTGATTTTAAACTGCGTGAGAAGCTGGCGCGCGAGGTCCACACCGTTCCCCTCCTCGTTGTCCTTGACATCCGACGACGCATAGTCCAATGCCGTCATCTCTGCATCCAACGGAGGCAACTGTTCAAGATACCCTACACGGATACCGTTACGGAAAGTGATCTTGCCTGAATCATAATCCTCCTTGCCGGCGAGAATATTCATAAATGTGGTCTTCCCCGCACCGTTGCGCGCCACGATTCCTATCTTATCGCCTTGAAACACACCCAACGACACATCCTCGAAAAGAATGCGGTCGCCGAAAGATTTCGTCAGCTCCTCAATCTGCAGAAAAATCATCTGGATTTCAACTCTTATTACTTTTTACTTATTACTTATTACTTTATACTTCATACTTTATACTTTCGAAATAGAAGTTAGAGCGCAGCGATAACTTCTATTTCTACAAGTGCCTTCTTCGGAAGCTCCTTAACGGCAAAGGCACAACGGGCCGGGAACACGGCCTTAAACTCCTCGGCATAGACCTCGTTCATCGGAGCGAAATATTCCATATCTGCCAACAGCACGGTGGTCTTCACCACATTATCGAGCGTAGCTCCCGCCTCGGCAAGAATCGCCTTGATATTCTTGATCGATTCGCGGGTCTGAGCCTTGATATCCGACGGCATTTCTCCCGTCTCGGCATTGATCGGAAGCTGACCCGATACGAAAATCATGTTGCCGGCCTGAACTGCCTGACTGTAAGGACCGATAGCTCCGGGAGCCTTCATGCTTTTAATCTCTGTCTTCATATTATCTTTATTTTACAGTTAATCATAGCTTCATGTGGTTTACAACCGCACCAAGCCCCTTTCCATTTCCTCAATCCCTTACAAAGGTAACGGTTCTTCTCAACTTTTACAAGTTTTAATGTGATTTGCAAATGTAATTATGCGATCTTATAGCTCACTCTCTTCGGAGGAGAATATTTGAGCCCTGTCAGATTGCGCGGTGGTTTGCGGCCACGCGGATCCTGACAATCATTCCATTCACACCGCCACATCTCGGCGTAATCAGCACGCGAACGCTCGAAATCGCGCTCCTCCGTAAGCCTGATCACATCGTTCTTAGCCTCATTCAGAAGCATATTCACACGATTGGTCTCGATCTCCGAAGAACTGAGCCTGTCAGCAAGTTCACGACGACGGTCGATATGCTTGTTGATTGCGTCATTAAGCTCCGACAGGCGTTTGTCTTTCTGTTCGCAAGCCCTTTCCGTTCTCTCAAGTTGCGCGAAAAGCAAATCGATTTCGCTCTTGCGGGCCTCGATTTTCGCTCTTTCCACATCCACCTCTTTCTCCTTTACCTCAGCCTCTTTCAGCCGCCTGTTCTGCTTATAATAAGCCACAGAGCCTATAACTCCCATAAACGTTGTGCCGCTAAGCACATAAGCCAATATCTGATACATCCCATCCATCTTACTTTCTGAATTTTCTTATCAACCACACTCCGGCAACGCAAAACACTATCGCCAATCCTCCCAGCGCTACGCCCCCAAGCTCCATCTTGGTCTGCTCCCAGCGAGTCAGTTTACGATCCACAGGGTAAGGCACCGGCACCGAATCGTGGATAACCTCTCTTACCGTGTCATGCACCTCACGGTTACGCCAACGCACCCTTTCCCTCCAGTCGATCACCGTGTCGCCCTGAATATAGAGAAGCCGGCTATCTGTCACCGAATCATGCACCACCACTTCATTCACCCTCTCCTTAAATTCAGTATGCACCCTCTCCTCCGGCACATAAACCTTGCGCGTGCATCCGACCGAAATAAGGGAGAGGGGTATCAGCAAGCCCATGATGCGAAGTCGGTTTGTCGGAGGTGAAATCCCTTTATACTTCATACCTTATACTTTATACTTGGCCGTATAGGCCTTTAGTGCTTCTACATGAATATTCACGATCGCATCCCGGCCAACGGAAGAGAGCAGCCATGCCACATCTTCCCGGTTAGTCATAAATAAATTTTCCGTAAGCACAGCCGGGCATTTTGAGTTATTGAGAATATAAAGGCTCTGCACCCAATATTTATCTTTTGGCGTGGCCCGGTTGCCGGTTACCGCCCTACCGAATTTTTCAGCCTCCGCATAAATCAGTTTTGCAAGTCGCTTTGATTTTTCCGACGCACGGGGCGACACCCTCACCGAGAATCCGCACGCATCGGTCCATTCTGATCCCATGCCGTGGGCATCAATATGGATAGAAACTAACAACACATTATCCGAGCCAAGACGCCCGCAATGCTCATTCACTCTCCTTACTCTTTCTTCGAGACCTATGTCGGTATCTTCCGGCACCAGAAGCTCCGCGTCATAACCCTGCAATTTGAGCCGGTTCACCACCGCTCCGGCAATCTCACGACAATACCTGTACTCCCTTAACTTTCCGTCCGGGCTTCGCTTCCCAAGTGTCTCAACACCATGCCCGTTATCAATCAGAATCTTCATAATCTCTCTGTTTAATGACCCTTGAATAATCTAAGAATTTTCCGTTTCGGGTCCAAAATTAGGAAAGAGATTCCGTAGGATAGTATTATCAATCACCAATGCAACTGGAGCGCAGCCACGGAGTGTCTGCGTTACTTATATGAGGCTGGGCTTAGGGGCGACGCGAAAAGACACAAAAAAACGGAACTGACCCTCAAGCCGGCTCCGTTTTTGTCGCTAAAGCATTGTTTTATTATTTTCGGGCAACGTCTGCGACAATTACCTTACACAATTAAGACAACGCAAAAACGGAATAGTTTATTGCATTAATATTTATTAACGTTTAACATCATAACCCTGATCTTTCAGATAGTCGAGGATACGATATTCCATAGCATGATCATAATAGCTGAGGATATGAGCCACCCAATCATTGTCCGAAGTGCCCCCGGCGCGTGTCTGATTGTAATGCTTTACCACTTCGTCATATTTCTCAAGCTCCTCAGTGATTGCGGCGGCGTCCTGATTGTAGCAATTCTTATGCACCATCACCGACAGCGGCTGCTTAGGCTTCAGATCAGGTTGCTCGCGGGGAATGCCAAGGGCAAGACCGCACACCACAAACACACCTTTCGGCAATTTCAGCAATTCGGCCACCTTCTTCGGATCTACCGTACGCAGATAACCCACGCAGTTTGAGCCCAACCCTGCCGCCTGCGCTGCCACCACAGCACTCATCATCGCCAGAGACGCATCGATGATACCGATTGTCACGCCATCCATCGTATCGGTAAACGGAGGCACCGCCAGACCCTTCTTCTCGGCGAGAAGCGAGATTTTGTTATAGTCTGAAAGGAAGATAAGCAGACGGTTGCACGTTTTGAGCTGTTTCTGATTCGTAAGCATATAAAGCTCCTCTTTCAACGCCTGGTCATCGATGTCGATAACGGAAAACTGCTGTCCGTTGTAAGATGTGGGAGTATTGCGGATTGCCTCGAAGATAAACTCCATTGTCTCCTCGGGGATAGCTTCGCGTTCATATCTGCGCACGCTGGTGCGATCCAATAAAGATTCTTTTACAGTTTTCATATACATTAGTTTAATATTGTAAGTAATAAGTAATAAGAGATAGGTAATAAGAATAGCTGTCCATAATTCCTAATTGCAGTCGGTCTAAGCGCCTTCGGCACCGCGCACCGGCCTTCGGCCGACGTCCGCTCTTAGCCGACATGCGATTATTTGCATAATTCCTAACTCCTAACTAAAAAAATGAAGAGCTGAAGAGCACATGGCTCATCAGCTCTTTCTGTAAGTCCACATCAAAGGAATGTGACGAAACTCCGAATGACAGGTTTTGAGTTCCTATCGGTCTTTGTAATCCGCCTGCGACATAGTCAACACCCTCAAGGGGCGTGGGGCCCGCCATTAACCGGTAAGATTGTCTCGGTATTTCTAAAAATTTGATGAGTTTCCCAATTTGCTTTGATGTGGTATAACTGCACCGACTGTGAAATCTTCGTTACCTCGCTTTCATCTGAGGTGTGTATCAAATTCCACCGCCTTAGCACTCTTGCTGCTTTTATAACGCAAAGATAACACTCCCGGTTCGATTATGCAATAGTGCCGTTCGATTTTTAACAATTTTATCTATGCCGTAGCGGAAGTTTCCTAACTTCCGCTCCTATCAATTGCGGAGGTTAGAAACCTCCGCCACAAGCATTCGGTTCAAAACTCGCTCGTGAAGTGGAATTTGATTTTCGGGAAGTCGGCCTGCGCCATCTGCAGCACATAGTTGCTGTCGGCGAGGAAGACATCGCGCCCCTCCTTATCTGTAGCCATGAACTGATGCTTGCGCTTCTTGAAGGCGGCCAACGCTTGCTCGTCGTCGCTTTCGATCCAGCACGCTTTGTAGAGACTGATCGGCTCCCAGCGGCATTGCGCGCCGTATTCGTGAAGCAGACGATATTGGATAACCTCAAACTGCAGCTGACCTACGGTGCCGATGATCTTGCGGCCGTTGAACTGGTTGGTGAACATCTGTGCCACACCTTCGTCCATCAGCTGGCTGATACCTTTGTCGAGCTGCTTGGCCTTCATCGGGTCGGCATTCTCTATATACTTGAACATCTCCGGCGAGAAGCTCGGAAGCCCCTTGAAGTGAAGCACTTCGCCGGAGGTGAGTGTATCGCCGATCTTGAAGTTGCCGGTGTCGGGAATACCGACGATGTCGCCCGGATAAGCCTCGTCAACGATATTTTTCTTCTGGGCCATGAACGCCGTCGGAGCCGCGAAGCGCATCATCTTTTCGGAGCGGACATGACGGTAGTTGACATTGCGCTCAAACTTGCCTGAGCAGATCTTCACAAACGCGATGCACGAACGGTGGTTCGGGTCCATGTTCGCATGAATCTTGAAGACAAAGCCGGTGAAGCCATCTTCCTGTGGCTTCACTTCACGCTCCTGAGCCATGATCGGACGCGGAGCCGGAGCAATCTTTACAAAGCAGTCGAGAAGTTCCTTCACACCGAATGTGTTGAGTGCGGAACCGAAGAAGACCGGTGCAACCTCGCCACGCAGATATGCCTCTTCGTCGAAATCTGGATATACACCCTCGATGAGTTCGAGGTCTTCGCGGAGTTTGTCGGCATCCGATTCTCCGATAAGCTCATCGACCACAGGTGAGTTGACATCATCGATCTCGATTCGTTCGCTGATAGTCTGCTTCGACGGGGTGAAAAGGTCAAGTCCATGCTCATATATATTATACACCCCCTTGAACTTGGCGCCGATATTGATAGGCCAGGTCAAAGGGCGAACGGAGATCTGCAGCTCCTTCTCAAGTTCGTCAAGAATGTCAAACGGATCGCGACCCTCTCGGTCAAGCTTGTTGACAAAGATAATCACGGGAGTCTTTCGCATACGGCACACCTCCATCAGTCGGCGCGTCTGCGTCTCTACACCCTTCGCCACGTCGACAACGATGATTACCGAGTCTACGGCGGTCAGGGTGCGGAAAGTATCCTCGGCGAAGTCCTGGTGACCCGGAGTGTCGAGGATATTGATTTTATAATCGCCATAATTGAAGCCCATCACCGAGGTGGCAACAGAGATGCCTCGTTGCTTCTCAATCTCCATCCAGTCGGATGTGGCGGTCTTCTTGATCTTATTACTCTTCACGGCACCCGCCACATGAATCGCGCCTCCGAAAAGCAGCAGCTTCTCGGTCAGCGTGGTCTTACCCGCGTCAGGGTGTGAAATAATGGCGAACGTGCGCCTGCGTGCTATCTCTTTATCTAATTCTTCGCTCATCGATTGTTA
>JAIEAO010000155.1:24487-36061 GCA_029071345.1 Muribaculaceae bacterium
AAACGCTTCAGACACTCCTGCAGCGAATCGCGCCAATAAGGGATCTCCAGCCCATAGGTACGCTTGATCTTATCCTTGCTCAGCACCGAATAGAGCGGACGCTTGGCCGGTGTGGGATACTGCGATGTGCGGATAGGGTTAACCTTGGTTTTCTTTCCGGTAAATTCAAAGATCGCTTTGGTGAAATCATACCATGAGGCCACACCCTCATTGGTGAAATGATAGATTCCCGGCTTCCAATCCTTATGATGTATGATCTGGTGGATTGCGTGCGCGAGATCGCCTGCGTATGTCGGGGTGCCGATCTGATCGGCCACCACGTTTATCTCGCTTTTCTCATCGGCCAGACGCAGCATCGTTTTCACGAAATTACTGCCAAACTCCGAATAGAGCCAAGCGGTGCGGATAATCATCGCCTTATTGCTGAACGATGAAAGCAATCCCTCACCTTCGAGTTTGGTGCGTCCGTAGATGCTCTGCGGATAAGGCTCGTCATTCTCCTCATACGGACGGAACGTCTCGCCGTTGAAAACATAATCGGTAGATATGTGAATCACCTTGATATTATGCTTCGCGGCAGCCTGACCGAGATTCCCCACGGCTCCGGTGTTGATGGCGGCGGCCTTGAGATCGTCTGATTCAGCGCGGTCCACAGCCGTATAGGCGGCACAGTTGATCACCATATCCACGGGGTTATCGTCGAAGAAACGGTGGAGCGCGGCAGTGTCAGTGATGTCAAGAGTGTCGGCATCAGTGAAAATTGTCTCTATGCTTTTATCGTTCTCAAGTTCGCGTTTAAGCGCGTTTCCGAGCTGTCCGTAAGCTCCGGTTACCATTATTTTCATTTATCTTCCTCCAAATCAAGTTCGTTGTTGTAATCTTTCTTGTAATAGTTGGCCAGCATCGCCATAAAGCGTGAGATCTGCTTCACGGCCTGCGTGGTCTCCTCCGACACCTCCTCACCTTTCAGCCGCAACATCAGGATTCCGTAAAGCGCATCGAAGCAGGATTCCAGTTCATCTTTCTTATTTTCCCCGGCCTTGGCGCGGATTTCCACGATAAATGGCAGCGTCTTGTAATATTCCGCTGCATAAGGGGCGAATTTAGGATTCTTCAGCAGACGGTTATGAAGATTGTTGAGGTCGATCAGCACATTCTTGTTCAACTGAAGATGCCCTGATTTCTCCACACCCTCCGCTCGCATCATCTCGATCAGCGACTCATACCAATCGCGCATCTGCTTGCGCTGAGCCTCGTCGAGATTCTGATATTTGTCGATGATTCCCTCCTGAATCTTATCGATGTCAAGCTGATATGCACGGATGATATCCTCTATCTGCCACATATAGAGCAGATATTCCGCTATGTTTTCTCTTTTCTTTGTTGATGCTGTTATCATAACAATTAATGCTCGGTGAAGTAGGCACTTTGATTCACCGCAAAATTACTAAAAATTTCGCGAGTAAACAAAGAGAGGACGTAAAGAGCGGACACGTCTACGAAAAAAAATCACCCCGGCAATCCGTTTGCCGAGGTGACCTTTTGGGTTAATCTATCGTAATTTCTATTCTTTTCTTTTAGTGAGAAGTTATCAGTGAGAAGTGAGAAGGTGTCTATAATTCCTAACTCCTAACTTAATTAGTGAGAAGGTGTCCATAACTCCTAACTCCTCACTCCTAACTTAATCAGCGATAATCTTTGAGCATTCCCTGAAGACGCTTGCGGGCGAAGAAGATGCGGCTCTTGACTGTGCCGAGAGGGAGATCCATCTTTTCTGCGATCTCGCTGTATTTGTAACCGGCGATATACATTGTGAAAGGCACTTTGTAATCCTCGGTAAAGGAATTGATGGCTACTGAAATCTCCTTGGCCGCGAACGAACCTTCGGGAGTGGTCAGACCTGATTCCTGAGATATGTTAAGATGATAAAGATCTTCTGTTGTATCAACCACAGTTGCGCTGCGCACCTGGCGGCGGTAGTTGTTGATGAAGATGTTGCGCATGATTGTGAACACCCAACCCTTGAAGTTTACGTTGTCCACGTATTTTGCTTCGTTGTCGAGAACTTTGAGAGTTGTGTCCTGCACCAGATCCTGTGCTGCATCTCTGTTTGAGGTGAGCTGACAGGCGAAATTGTATAAATTGTCCTGAAGTCCTAACAATTTCTGTTTGAATGTTAATGTGTCAGCCATATCGTTAAGTTTTATAGTTTATCAGTGTAATTTATCTTCTATTCGCCGGAATCATTTCCGGTTTGTATATCTATATAACACCGCTCGCGAAAAATTTATCGAATGAAAATGCGATTTTTTCAAATTTTTTCTAAATCCCCCTGAAACTTTAACGAATGTTAAAATGTTTAATAATTTTTTATCCACGTCAGCTTTCACTGCTAAAAATGTTAAAGCATAGTTCATTTTTAGTTGGATGATTGCTCTAATTTGTAAGATTATGATTAATTTTGCATGATGAGTAAGAAGATAAAGAAACTGAACTTCTGGATGCGGCGCAAATCACATCTCACCTTGATAGTGATCGGCACCGCAATCGTGTTGCTCTTATTCTTCAACGAAGAGACCTCGATGAAGCTTAACATGGAATATCAGGAGCAGATCAAGACTCTCAAAAAGGAGATCCGGGAATGCGAAGACTCCGCCGCATGGTATCGTGCGCGCCGCGAAGCATTATACATCAACCCCGAAGACCTTGAGTTTCTGGTCCGCGAACAATATCACATGCAACGCTCATCAGAAGATGTCTACATAATTAAATAATTAGGAGTTAGAAGTTAGAAGTTAGGAGTTATGGACACCTCTCAACCCTCAACCCTCAACTAAACCTCAGACTGTGTTGAGGGCGCAAGCCCGAAATTCTTATCTCTGAAAACTGAAATCTGAAAACTGATGTCTAAAATAATAAAAAAAGTTGAGGCAACTTCCACGGTGGGCTTACTGCTCGTCGCCGTTGCGCTCATCGCCCCCTTCTCCTCGCTCGAAAGCGAATGGGTGCCGGTGGCCGGACGATGGATCTACGCCGCCGGAGCCGTCATATATACCGTGGCTCGGATGGTGAACGTTAACGAACCCGGCGACTCCGCGCGTCTGCGACGTCTGCGACGCATGGAGATGTGGGCCGGATTCTGCTTTATCTTAGGCGGGGCATTCTGGTTCTACAACGCTCACCGCTTCGCCGGCATTGCCTTCTCCTTGCCGGTGATGAGAGACACAATCGCTTTCACCCTTGCCGGCGCGATTATACAGATGATCGCATCGTGGATGATTTCTGCCCGGATGAATAAGGAAAGAAAGGGAGTTGACAAGAAAAACAGCTGACCCGATGCGCGTTCTCACTGTCGACATAGGAAACACAGCCATAAAGGGGAGCATCTTCGAGGATGGCAGATTTCTCGGAAGCGCCCTCGCTGAGAACCGCACGGTTCAGGAGCTGCGTCCGCTCATCGATGAATATTCGCCGCAAGGCGCGATATGCTGCAGTGTCGGCAATGATGCGGAAACATTCGTGGCCGATCTCGAAACGACGACAGGACTCCGCGTCATGACACTGACCCACGACACCGCTCTCCCCATCGGAGTTGAATACGGCACACCCGCCACGCTCGGTCTCGACCGCGTGGCCGCAGCCGTCGGAGCCGTGATGATCACACGCGATGCCCTCGTGGTCGATGCCGGCACGGCGATGACGCTCGACATCGTGGCCGACGGAGCTTTCCGCGGCGGCAACATATCGCCCGGACTGCGCTTGCGCTTCCGCTCGCTCAATAATTTCACCTCACGGTTGCCGCTCGTGACCCCGGCTGACGATTTTCCCGATTTCGGAGCCGACACGGAGACTGCGATCCGCGCAGGCGTGACGATGGGAATTCTCGACGAGATCGAAAACACATATCGCAGAGCCAAGGCCCGTTATCCGAAGCTAAGGATTATTCTCACCGGAGGCGATGCGCCGTTTCTGGAGACATTCTTAGAGGCAGACGGCCTCAGGCCCGTGACCGTGCCCTCGCTGGTAGGACGCGGACTCGAAGAGATCTATAAATATAACTATACTGACACCGGCAATCCCGATTGAGGATTGCGACCATATAAAACGCTCCTTATTATTAAGGAGGATAATAACAACTATAAAGAATGAAAGCAAAAATTTTAATTGCGAGTGCGCTTTTAGCTGCGGCCGGAGCTTCGGCTCAGACCTCTTCTCCATATTCGATGTATGGCTACGGAATCATCGGCGACCGCGCCACATCCCTGCAGTCGCAGATGGGAGGCGTGGGCTACGCCATGAACTCTGGCCGACAGATCAATGTGATGAACCCCGCGTCTTACGCCGCGATCGACTCCCTCACATTCCTTTTCGACATCGGTGCCGACATATCGTTTCTTAAGAGCAAGGAGGGATCGGCTAAGGAAAACTCCATCGGCGGCGGAGTGAATTACCTCACCATGCAGTTCCCGATATGCAAATTCATGGGCGGTTCGATCGGTCTTATACCCTACAGCTCCGTGGGCTATGCATTCGGCAACACGATCGAACACGGCGCGCTCGAAAATCAGGGCACCGGCGGCATCAACCAGCTTTATTTAGGCTTGAGCGGTAAAGTAGCCGGCCTTTCAATCGGTGCAAATATCAGCTACGACTTCAGCAACATCATCAACGACGTTTTCGCAACCCCCAACGGCGGCGGTCAGACCAAGTTTGAGCATGTAATGCAGATTCGCGACTGGAACATCAACATCGGCGCGCAATACACCTTCCGCTGGAACCGCTGGAACAAGCTCGTGGTCGGGGCCACCTATTCCCCTCGCAAGTCGATGCGGGGAAAGACATTCGTGACTCAGCAGGAGACTTCGCAGACCACCGTGCCCGACACCGTGGCCTTCAGCCAGATGAAGGATAAATATTTCAATCCTACATCGATCGGCGCCGGCATCAGCTACACTTACGAGAAGGCCTACCGCCTTATGGTCGAAGCCGACGTCACCTGGCAGGAATGGAGCAAAGCACCATACGCAGCTCTCTACGGTCCGGAGGATATCGCTAATAAGAAACCGGGCGAGCTCGTAAGCGCAGGCATGGATTTCAACAACCGTACCCGCATCGCCTTAGGTGCCGAATTCACTCCCAAACTCCGTGGAAACTACGGCGAGCGCATTGCATACCGCCTCGGCGCATACACCGGGCAGGATTACCTCAACATCAACGGCAACAAGGTGAAAGAGACAGGTGTCACTTGCGGTGTCGGACTCCCCACACCCGAAGGTAAGACAATGATCAACCTCGGATTCGAGTGGAAAAAACGCTCGGCTTCACCTATGCAGCTCATCAGCGAAAACTATTTCAATATCACTCTGGGCGTGAACTTCAACGAAGTCTGGTTCTGGAAGAGAAAAATTAGATAAAAGTGCGTTCGCTGACTGTGTTGATGCTCACTCTGCTGATGATTGCCGCTTGCACTCGCGAGCGCAAAATCGACGTGGCCGCATCGATCAATCCGGCCCGTATGCCGTCGATGACCACAACCAACGTCAACACGCTCATATCAGATTCCGGAGTGATCCAGTATAAGGTGGTGTCGCCGCTGTGGGAGATCTACAACGAAACCGATACTCCCTACTGGCGTTTCCCCGAGGGTCTTTACCTTCAGAAATACGACCCCTATTTTCAGGTCATAGCCACCGTGGCGGCCGACTCGGCAAAGTATTTCACCTCCGAACGTCTCTGGAAGCTCGAAGGGCATGTAGAGATGACGAAAGTGCCCAAAGACCTCTTCCTCTCGGAACGTATCTTCTGGGATCAGCGACGCGCCCAGATATACAGCGACACCTTTATCCACATTGAAAACGCCACTCATGTGCTCGAAGGCACAGGCTTCGTCTCCAACGACCGCCTAACGAAATACCGCATCCTCAACCCCGAAGGAATCTTCCCCGTGAGTAATGAGTAATGTGGAATGTGAAATGAGTAATTATTTGTTTATCAATGAAGATAGAAAATGTCATATTGCAAAAATCAGCCGACTTCGCTGTCCGCATTGTTAATCTATATAAATATATCTCGGCCACATATAAAGATAAGGTTATAGTAACCCAACTTTTAAGGTCTGGAACATCTATCGGGGCAAATGCAGAAGAAGCTGATGCCGGAATCTCGAAGAAAGATTTTCTATCGAAAATGTATATCTCTTTAAAAGAAGCCAGGGAGACGAAATTTTGGTTAGTTCTTCTTCATAGAACGCAATATATTAATGACACAGAATTTGAATCAATATATAGTGATTGTATCGAATTAATTAAATTATTATCTGCAATCACTAAAACGACAAAAGAAAATTTACATAATCCAAATTAAATCTTAACATTTCCCATTCCCCATTACACATTCCTCATTACACATTAAAAATAACTCAATGGAACTTCCATTATCTCTCGCAATAATAATAACGGTTGTGGCCGTAATCTTCTCCGGACTCTTCTCAGGCTCCGAGATAGCGTTTGTGCAAAGCTCGAAAGTGAGGATGGAGATCGACGCCGCCCGCGGCGGTCTCATTGACAAACTCATCAAAGGATTCTCGCGCCATGAAGATATGTTCATCTCAACGCTCCTCGTCGGCAACAACGTGGTGCTCGTAATCTACGGTATCGCATTTTCAGCCATCGTCAACCCGATCTTCGAGCGTTGGTTTGACGACAGCGAGGCGCTGACACTTATCTGCAACACCATCTGCTCCACTTTCGTGATTCTGCTGCTCGGCGAATTCCTGCCCAAAACCACATTCCGCATCAACCCCAACGGTATGATGCGCCTCTTCGCCCTCCCCCTCTATCTCATCTACCTCCTCTTTTACCCGATATCATGGCTCGTCTCGGCGATCTCCAAAGGTCTGATGAAGCTCTTCGGGCTCAACAACGAGGAAGAGATCAAGACCCTCCTCACAATGGAGGAACTCGACGATTACATTCAGCAGACCATCGAGGACCAAGATAGCAAAGAGGCCGTGGAAAACGAGGTGAAAATATTCCGAAAGGCCATAGACTTCAAAGACACGCAGATCTCCGAGTGCATGATTCCACGCAACGAGATCGTGGCAGTGCCCCTCGTCGGCACCTCGCGCGAACAGCTCATCAAGGTCTTTATAGCTACCGGACTCTCAAAAGTAGTGGTCTACCGCGGCGACATCGACGACATAGCCGGATATATACATATCTCCGAACTCTTCAACACCAGCTCCGACTGGCGCCGGCAGCTCAAACCCGTAATCTTTACCCCCGAAACCATGCTCGCAAACCGCATGATGAGCCGCATGATGAGCGAGAAGCGCACTCTGGCCATGGTGATCGATGAATTCGGAGGCACAGCCGGACTCGTAACCCTTGAGGACATAGTGGAGGAAATCTTCGGAGAGATCGAGGATGAGCACGATGTGAAACGTCTTGTGGCCCGCAAAATTTCCGATAACGTCTATGAATTCTCCGGCCGCGTGGAGATCTCGGCCATCAATGAAGACTTCGGCCTCGGCATCAAAGAGAGCGAAGACTACCACACCATCTCCGGTTACATCCTCGAAAGCCTCCAGGCCCTCCCCAAACAGGGCGACACCTTCACCATCGACGACCTCACCTTCACCATCGAGAAGATGACCACCACCCGCATCGAGCTCGTCAAAATCACCCTCCCCGCTAATAGTTAGGAGTTAGAAGTTAGGAGTTATAGAAAGTAGGGACGCGATATATCGCGTCCGCCTCAGACATCGATGAAATTGTAGGGACGCACTCTGGTGCGTCCTTTTATGTGTTCGACGCGGTCGCGGCATGCCGCGACCCTACTGCCTACCGATGTTTAGCCGTCACGGAGTGCCGGCTTTACTCTCCGCTTTTAGACCGTGCCGAGTGCTTTAGCACTCGGATTTCCATCTCTCCTCCCTCAACTAAAAAAGCGAAGACCGATTGCGGCCTTCGCTTTTTTGCATTATTGGAAATGGGATTATTCCATCAAAATTCTCTATTACTTCACGAGCACTTTAGAGGCTTTGCCATTCTGGAGGCGAACGTAGATACCGTTTTCAAGCTGACCCTTCACTTCGCGGCCGTTGAGGTCGTAATAGCGAACTGCTCCCTCTTCATCTATCGCGATCTCTGCTACACCTGTCGGGATGGAGATAGCCAAAGTCTTCACGGGTGAGAGGAAGCCATAGTTGGCCTGATAATATGAAAGCGTGCCATTAAATCCGGCGGGGATTTCAATACCATCCTTATATAAGGTGTAACCGGGCAACTGGTTCTCGTCATCAGACTCTGCATCGTCAGCCTTGACAGTAGTTGCTGCGGTGCTCTCAACTTTATAATAGATATAATCATTGGCAGGAACATCGAACGTAATGGTCACAGCGGCATCCTCACCTTCGGCGTTGAATGTATCGGAAGTAATCTCTTCGCCGTCTGCGTAAGCGGCAACAGGCGCATAAACATTAAGACGTGCGATGTCGAAACCTTCGGTATATTCCTCAGTAGCGGCAGATTTTGCCGTGAGAGTGTAGTAACCGGCTTTGTAAACCGCCACCTTCAGATTTTCTCCCTCTTTCGCGATGGAATACTCATCGAAATTAAGACCCTCGATTGCGTACTCAACCTCAACACCCTCGGGAGCAGTTGCGGCATTAACGGTGGTCTCTTCGTCAACCATCATGCTGTACTCATTCTTCTCAAATGTCAACTCCGGCGATTTAAGAGCGGTACCCTCATAGTAAACTGTTATTGACTTCACATAAGAACGAGCAGTGCTTGAAATAGACAGAGATGTTGCAACCTCAGGATTTGCAACTTCAATTGTTGTTTCCTTTAAAGTCGTAGCGTTGTAATTACCGGTGCTTCCTACTTCAGTACCGTTAATGCTATAAGTTTGATTTGCATTTGTAGTATTAAATGAAGCCCATTCAACAACGAGTTTCGTAATCTTTACCTGACCTTGTTCTGACAATGCAAATGTTACAGACCCTGTATTTTTGGACGATCCGAACTTAAGACCATTATCTGATTTGTTATACGCAGTGGAAGTAGCAGTAATGCCACTAACATAATCCTTACTATCCTCATCAAGCACATTACTAATTGCTGTAGAAGTAGTCATTGCATTAGTATTTCCACCTGTAAGGAATGTCAGGGTGTAGAAAGGCTCTTCACCGCCGACAGCAGGAGTAGTATCGATGACTGTGATTGTGTAAGAAGCTGAGCCCTCTACGTAATCACCGCTTGCGGGGAGAGTGGCTGTGATTACAACTTCGCCCGCTTTCTTTACGTCAGCAGCATTGATACGGCCCGTGGCTGCGTCAACAGCAACGATCTCCGGATCGGAAGAAGAGTAAGTCACTTTTGCATCTGTATCAGCCGGCTCAGTGATAGTCACAGTTTGCCAAACGACGCCTGTGCCAACTTTACCGTAGACCATCGGATTAGCGAACGAAAGTTCGGGAGTCTTGCCAACAACCTCTACATCAAACGAACCTTCACCAGCCTCATAGTCACCCATGGCAGCAGTGGTGAATTTCACGGTTGCAGTGCCGATACCAGTAGCGGTGATAGTCTTTGCAGCGTCATCGAAAGTAAGGATACCTGCGGGCTCTGCTGAGAAACTATAAGTAAGGTCAGACGGTTCGATAGCGGGATAATCCATAGTGTCGCCGATTGTGAGTTTCACATTCTCCGGCACATTGCTGTATTGCGGAGCAACCGGACCTGACACCTCAGCCTCATAGCAAACAGTTATCGACTGAACAAAAGCGCGAGATTTTTTAGCGGCCGAGCCATAACTGGCAATCTTAATCGTTGTAGCAACGACAGGCTCAGCTAACTCAATCTCGCCACTGGTAAGAGTACCATTGGTAGTTGTTGCCGTTTTGCCTACCGATGTTCCGTTAAGACTTATCTCAACACCTGCATCGTCAGAGTTGTAATTAGACCAATCAAGAATAAGTTTGGTAACCTTAACCTGACCAGCTTCGGAGAGTTCAAATGTCACATTACCAGCTCCCGAACCGGAACCCAATTTAAGACCCATCTTTGAATTGTAATATGCTTTATCGAGAGTACCTGAAAGTCCGCTGACATACTCAAGACTTGAAGCCTCGAATATATTGCTCATCGCTGTTGAGGTTGATATACCAGTTCCATCTCCATTGCCGGTGTGGATAAACGTTAGCGTGTAGGACTGCTCAACGGCGGCATTAGCCGAGAGAAGCACTGCCAACAGGCCGATAAATGTTAGTAAAATTTTCTTCATAAATTTAATAGTTATTGTTGATTTAGTTAGATTTCTATATAATGCATCTATTCCTCCCCTCACGTCTCTGCGTTCCGCCGAGACGTGAGGGGAACTATTGGGATGGTTTCTACCCCACACTGCCCTCGCTACGCTCGTTGGTGCGGCGTTTATGGAGCGAAATTTGCTCGCAAGTGTCGTAATTTCGGGCAGTTGCAAGCAACAGCCACTCCGTCCTAACGAGCACTCGTAAACATCAATCCTTAATTTTACAAAATTAGCTATATTTTCACACATAGCCAACCAATCACTCGATTTTTAACAGTTAGGGATTTTAGGAGGCTTTAGGTTTTAGGCATTAGGCTTAAGATAATTCTAAATTTCTAATTTTTTGTTTAAGCCGCAAGTTTCAGCGAAGCGGTCGATAATCCGTTCCTCACAAAGCAGCTTGCGGCGTTTATGGAGCGACACTTGCTCGCAAGTGTCGTAATTTCGGGCAGTTGCAAGCAACAGCCACTCCGCTTTCATTCGTCGCAGTCGCGGCATGCCGCGACCCTACTGTCTGCTGATGTTTCGCCGTCACGGAGTGCCGGCGTTACTTCAACAAAAAAATAGCGGATGCCGGGTGGCATCCGCTATTTTTTGCTTGTACCTGAAAATTATGCTTTTACTTTCTCTACGATTGCTTTGAAAGCAGCAGGGTTATTCATTGCGAGCTCGGCGAGAACCTTGCGGTTGATCTCGATACCGGCTTTATGGATGAGGCCCATAAGCATAGAGTATGAAAGACCCTCCTGACGAGCAGCTGCATTGATACGCTGGATCCAGAGAGCGCGGAAGTCGCGTTTTTTCTGCTTGCGGTCGCGGTAAGCATATGTCAAACCTTTCTCCCAGGTGTTTTTAGCTACGGTCCATACGTTACGACGGCTACCGTAATAACCACGGGTGAGTTTAAGGATTTTCTTTCTTCTTGCTCGTGAAGCTACGTGATTTACTGATCTTGGCATCTTTTTTTGATTTTTTGAACGTCAGCGGCAAATATATAATTTCGTTTTGCACTTGCGGGGCTGGACGTTCGGTTAATAAAAATTGATAAAAGTAAAATTGAGGGAAGGAAGATTAGCGGAGTGTAAGAAGCTCACGAACCTGCTTGAGGTTAGCATCCTGCACGAGCGCAGTGTGGTCGAGATTTCTTTTACGTTTTTTGCTCTTCTTTGTCAGGATGTGGCTGTGATAAGCGTGTTTCCTTTTGATTTTCCCTGTGCCGGTGAGCGCGAAGCGCTTTTTCGCAGCGGCATTGGTCTTTAC
>JAIEAO010000156.1 GCA_029071345.1 Muribaculaceae bacterium
TAGCGAAATCAGAATAGAAGCGTGAGTCTTGTTCATTCTGCGATGAATGCATCGAGTGGTCGTCGGCAGCTACAACAATGAGTCCGCCGTTGGCACCTGTCATGGCTGAATTAACGAAAGGATCCGCGGCCACATTGAGCCCCACGTGCTTCATGGATGTAAATGCCCTTTTTCCACAGAACGACATTCCCAATGCCTCTTCCATTGCCGTCTTCTCATTAGAAGACCAATGAGAATGAATTTTTCGCTCCTTAGCTGTGTTATTGGATTGAATATACTCCATGATCTCGGTAGACGGTGTGCCCGGATAAGCGTAAGCTCCGGATAGACCGGCATTGATAGTTCCCAATGCAAAAGCTTCGTCACCGAGCAATAAGCGTTTGATTTTCATACGGTATGTTAGATTTAATGTATTTATCGTTTATAGTGTCAAAGCAAATTAATGCGCTCGTTTAATCGTTTCATCGCATCTTTGGAAACAAAGGTATAAAAATTATTCGGAATTTATAAGGAATAAATATTGTTATAAAACATCATTTGCATAAAATTAGTTAATTTGAGGTTTCCGGGGGTAAGGATGGTGAATTTGAGTTTGAGATATTAACTGAGATGATTATCTTTGCAGATTAATAAGCAAAATCTTTTGAAACGAATATCGAATATGAAGAAATTGTATTTTCTGTTGATTTCATTGGTTTGTCTCTGTGGTTTCTCCGCAGCCGGACAAGTTACATGGTCCTATAATATTAAAGGTGACAACACCGAGCACCCTGCTCTCGAAATTACCGCAGACATCGCTCCCGGTTATCATTTGTATTCTATGGATACGGAGGCCGGATCTCAACTTGAATTCTATTTCAGTTTCAAAGGTGCGAAAGCTAACGGCCATCCTGTAGCGGATAAGGCGTACAAATCGGAATATAACGACATCTTTGAGGCTAATGAGCACTATTATACAGGAAAGGTCACTTTTACACAGAATATTACCCCGATCGATGAACATTTCACAGCATCGCTTGAGATAAAGGGTCAGGTATGCAATGATCAGAGCTGCTATCAGCTTTCCGATTCACATAAGTTCTCTGGTAAAGCCGTAATCAAGGGTGATGCTGAAGATAGCCCGGAGTTGACTGAAACCACCGAGGAAGACAGTGATATCAATTCAGTTTTACCTGATACCATTATGACTAAAAACTCCTCTGATATTTCCGATAATATTCATCCGGAAAGTTCATGGTGGGATAATGTGGAGGCGGAAATGACCGCATTCAGCAATGCTCCTCAGCAGCAGGAACAAAGCCTTTGGTATATTTTTATCGCCGGGTTTATAGGTGGACTTATCGCTCTTGTCACACCTTGTGTCTGGCCTCTGATTCCTATGACTGTAAGTTTCTTCCTCAAACAAAATAAGTCAAAGCGTAAGGCCGTCACTTCTGCAATCATTTACGGGGTGTCGATCATTGTGATATATGTGGCATTGGGGCTTCTTGTCACCATTATATTCGGAGCTTCCGCGCTCAACGAACTGGCCACGAGTGCCGGATTCAACATCGCATTCTTCATACTGCTCGTGATATTCGCCATATCGTTTATGGGTGGATTTGAATTAACGTTACCTTCATCGTGGTCTAACAAGATAGATTCTAAGGTCGACTCCACTTCCGGGTTCCTTTCGATATTTTTCATGGCCTTTACGCTGGCGTTGGTTTCGTTCTCCTGCACCGGCCCGATTATCGGTACGCTATTGGTTGAGGCAGCGGCTACATCCAATTTTGTCTCTCCCGCTGTCGGTATGTTCGGTTTCGCTCTCGCTTTAGCCCTTCCCTTCTCTCTCTTTGCAATTTTCCCGACTATGCTCAAGTCGATGCCTAAGAGCGGAGGCTGGATGAATACAGTTAAGGTTGTACTCGGCTTCCTCGAACTTGCTCTCGCCCTCAAATTTCTATCGGTTGCGGATCTTGCCTATGGTTGGAGAATTCTTGACCGCGAAGTGTTCGTGGCTCTCTGGATAGTGATTTTTGCCCTTCTCGGGGTATATCTGTTGGGAAAAATCACATTCCCCCATGATGAAAAAGTAGAGAAGGTAGGAATCGTGCGTTTCATGCTTGCCACCGTTTCGTTGGCATTTGCAGTCTATATGCTTCCCGGTCTCTGGGGAGCACCGCTAAAGAGCATCAGTGCATTCACGCCCCCTATGTCTACACAAGATTTTAATCTTTATGACGGTAGCGTTCATGCCCAGGTGAATGACTTTGAAGAGGGTATGAAACTGGCGGAAAAGCTTGATAAGCCTGTACTTCTCGATTTCTCCGGCTATGGGTGCGTAAACTGTCGGAAGATGGAGGCTGCAGTGTGGACTGATCCTGCAGTGAAATCCAAAATTGATAATGATTTTATATTGGTGACCCTGATGGTGGATGATAAGAATCCTCTTCCGGAGCCGATCAAGGTTGTTGAAAAGGATGGCAAGGAGAGGACGCTGCGTACCTACGGAGACAAGTGGAGCTATCTCGAACGTACAAAGTTCGGTGCCAACGCGCAGCCCTATCATGTGATTGTAGACAAGGATGCCAAGCCTCTCAGCCCTGCCTTCGTCTACAAAGAGGATATTCCGGCTTATATGGATTTCCTAAATAAGGGAGCAAAGAATTTCAATATTAAGGATAAATAAGATATAACTTTAATTACATTCTATTGAAACACCTTATATTATATATAGTTGCCATGCTCGGTGTCGTTCCCGCAATGGCACAGACATACGCAGAGTGCGTAGATTCCGCAGATTATTATATTAAAAGAGAAATGTGGAATGATGCCGAGCGGCTGACAGTTCAGGCTTTGCGTCAGAAGCCGGCATATAAGATCAATTATATCCTGTGGTCTAATTTGGGTGATATCCGGACGGCAAAAGGTGAATGTGAAGAAGCTTTGCAAGCTTTCGAGATAGCACTGACTTCGGCTCCAGAGAAAGAGAAGCCGAGAATTCTTAACAATCGTGCATACACTTTGTTGAAACTCGGAAAAAATGATGAGGCACTCACGGATATGAGCGAATCGTTGTCTCTTGATTCTATTCAGGAATGGCCGCTGAAGATGCGAGGTATAATCAATCTGAACCAAGGGAAGTTCAGTGCGGCTGAAAAGGATTTTACGGTATTGAGGAATCATTATCCCGGAAATGCCACATCTTATACGGGGCTTGGTAAAATCGAGGCTTCTAAAGGAAATTCGGATAAAGCTGTTGAATATCTGAGAAAGTCGCTTGAATTGGAGCAAGAGGAGGAAACATGGTTTTATCTTGTGCTGATAAACATAGAGAGAGAGCATCTTCCGCAGGCTAAAGAAGATCTACTTGTGGCCCTGAAGAGGTATCCCCGGGCCGGTAATCTATATCTTCTACGAGGATTGCTGCATAAGAAAAACTATGAGAACGAAGCCGCCCTTATCGATAAAAAAATTGCACAGGATTTTGGAGCTGATCCACATTTAGTTGAAAGATTTTTTCCATCCTCCCAAAAATAAATCTTGATTTCGGAAGCAGGATTTAGCTATATTTTTTGTAACTTTGTAATCTGAATTTTCGAAATATCATACCTCAATAATCTAACAGCTTGGATCAGTTGGCATTACACATCGAGTACCTGTTGCGCCGGAATGACTGTGTCATTCTGCCCGGTGTCGGTGCGTTTATATCAGTCCACATCCCTGCCCGTTATGACAAACAAACCGCTACATGGCATCCGATGACGCAGGAGATACGGTTTAATCAAGCCGTAAATCAGGACGACGGATTGCTGGCCAATTCATACGCCCGGAAGTACACACTCCCCTTTCATGAGGCAAGAATGCTGTTGGATTCCGATATTCGTGCCATGTTGAGTCTTATTGAGCATGATGGCGAAGTCTCATTAGGCCGTATCGGTATGCTAAAAGCCGGTGAAGGCAATTCACTCGTCTTCACTCCGCTCTATTCTCATGGATATAGCAATAAGGAGATCGGATTGATCCCGGTTAACATTCTTCAGAATCATGCTCCTGTTGCAAATGAAACTTCGGAGCATGAGGTTCATGAAAATAATGATAATATCCATTGCGAAGAGGAATTTTCTGAAGTCGGTCGTAAATTCGATACAGTCAGAAATTATTATATCGCGATCAATAAGACATTCGCTAAAGTGGCTTGCTCACTGGTCGCAATATGTGTTGTCGCACTGTTCGTGATATTTAATACCGACAACCGTACAGGTGAAGACAAGGCTTCCGTATTACCGGTTAAAGAGATTGTAGACACTACGGCCTCCCTTGCCAAGGGTAAATTGCAGTCGGCTTCATCATCAGTTGAGGGAACCCAGAAAAAAGATGAAGAATCGACAAATATTAAGAACAGTTCAGAAAATTCTGCTGATTCTTCCGCATCAGCATCTGATAAAAAACGTTTCCATCTTATTGTGGGAACGTTCAGGTCAGAGAATGATGCCATGTTATATATAGAGTCAAATGCATCATCAGCCAAAGATTTTAAAATTATTCCGTCAAAAACTCTTTGGCGCGTATCAATGGCTTCTTCAGATGATAAGTCCGAGTTAATCACCCGGTTGAATAGCCGAGAGGTGTCTGAAAAGTATGATGGTGCCTGGATTTATGAAGAAAAAATGCTTTATGATTGAAATTTTTTTGCTAAAAAATTTGCACAATTAAAAATAAAGCACTAACTTTGCATCGCAATTCGGGAAAACAACGAATGAACCGAGTTAAGAGAACAATAAAATGCGAAAATAGCTCAGTTGGTAGAGCACGACCTTGCCAAGGTCGGGGTCGCGGGTTCGAGTCCCGTTTTTCGCT
>JAIEAO010000157.1 GCA_029071345.1 Muribaculaceae bacterium
TCAACACCTCTCTATTCGGCGGCAGCTTCTTTTGTTTATAATAGACATGAATCAATGTCTGAACTCCACACGCCGATAAATATGATTGAAGCGCGTCGCGCTCCTCACAAAAAATCGGAAAGATATGGAACACATTGTCATTCTCGACACCCAGACCTTCCGGCAGCGTCACTAATGGATTCTTAATTTCAGCAAGATACCTTCGCGCAATCTTACGGCGGAATTCGTTGTCATGATCAAGACGATGAAGTTTGCTCCTCAGCACGGCAGCTTGAATCTCATCCAGACGTGAATTTATACCTAACGAGGGAAACACATATTTCTTATCCGACCCGTAATTTGCCAATCGTCTCACCATATTGGCCAACGCTTCATCATTTGTAGTAACAGCCCCCCCATCACCTAATGCTCCAAGATTTTTACCGGGGTAAAAACTATGGCCGGCAGCATCCCCGAGCGACCCCGTTCGTCTGCCATGATACAGGCATCCATGTGCCTGTGCATTATCCTCGATCAACAGAAGACTGTGTTTCTTGCAAATCTCCCCAATCTTGTCGGTATAAGCACATTTGCCATACAGATGAACAATCATTACAGCCTTAGTATGCGGTGTGATGGCATCCTCTATTAAGTTGGGGTCGATTTGGAGAGTGGAGGAATCAGGCTCTATAAGAACAGGTATCATTCCGGCCTCCGAAATGGCTAAGATTGAAGCGATATAGGTATTTGCCGGCACAATAACTTCGTCACCCACAGCGAGAATGCCCAGCTCTTTATAAGCAAGTAGAATGAGGGTTAATGCATCTAAGCCATTGGCGCATCCCACTGTATGAGACACGCCAATATAGTTTGAATATTCTTTTTCAAAGTTACGATTCTCCTCTCCCTGAAGATACCATCCTGAATCTATCACTCTGTTTACTGCATCTGATAATTCAGGTTGAAAGGAATCGTTAATCTTCTTCAGATCAAGAAATTTTACCATCCCTCTTGAGCTTTATGAATTCATCATAATCGCGCACATAATCGCTCTCATCATAGAAGTCAGAAGCAAGCACCAAGGCTACAGCCCCGGATGAGAAATCCACCAAGTGCGACCAAGTGCCGGGCATCACGAGTAATCCCTCGTATGGCTTGTTGAGAAGGATTGACTCTTTCTCTTTACCATCGTCGAGATGAACGGTGAAACTTCCGCTCACTGCAATTATAAACTGATAAAGTGTATAGTGAGCGTGACCCGCACGGCTTTCACCTCCCGGCACATCGTAGATGAAGAAGGCACGTTTCATATCGAACGGAACATGAATTCCATTCTCTACGACCGAAAGATTTCCTCTTCTGTCAAGGTGTCGCGGAAGTTCGATTATATTGTAATTCATTCGTTTAACATTAATTAGGAATACGAATCACGCTAAGCGAATAGGGCTTTGACGTAAAATTCAATATTCCGTCCTCAATATTAACGGACTCAGTATAAGGTTTAGTGTGTTTATCGTCGGGAGAACCTGCAAGAATAGTAACCTGCGCATCAGAATTCGACACACCAAGTTTATTCAATCTCTCCTCAAAGTTAATTTCCACCGGTAAGAGATTCGCTATCTTTATGATAATATCGCCACTTTCCGGGTCTTTAACCACCGACACTCCTACCCTCTTCTTAACTTCATCTGAAGACTCCGACAGATCGAGCGTCGACGGAATATAAAGAGTTCCGGAATTGTTGCCATACATCTTCTGCACATAATAGTCAGGAGTCAGCGAAATAGTATCATTGTTAAAGAAGATGAGGTCGGGGCGCCAGTTATAATGACCATCCTTTGCCAACAACGGTGCGTAAGAGGTCATATCCACAACATCGCCGTTTCTTTCCACATCTGTCAGATAGAGCCCGATCGTGAGAGCTGCTTCAAGAGTATTTTCTCTTGAAGGAAGATGAGAAGCATATTCACCTAAATATACATGAGGACCTTTACGATCATAGTTATCATAAAAATCACGGTGATTAAGATACCAGCCGGGAGCAACATAATAATGCTCATCGACCATGGCCACGTTCTCTTTTTTGGCGAAATCCCAACCCTCTTCATAGTCACTCCCCTCATAGAAGGGGCCGACAGTGCCGACTACGGTAATTTCCGGATGTTTGGCTTTTAAAATATCATGAATGTATTTGAATCTTTCCTCAAACACATCGGTTATCATATCCTCATTACCTATTCCGATATATTTCAGATTGAACGGCTCTGGATGACCGGCAGCAGCTCGTTTCGAGCCCCATTCGGAATCCGCGGGACCGTTGGCATACTCTATCAGATCGAGAATATCCTGCACATAATCATCCATATCTTCCATCGGAATTCCGCATTGCTGCCCCATCGATGTTATCTCGTTGTGAGAATGAGCGTGCTTCCGGCCGGAATTCTGACAAGGCACACCCGCTGCAAGCACCGGCAGAGGCTCTGCTCCGAAGTCTTCACACATAAGGAAGTATTCGTGATAACCCAATCCACGCGATTGATGGTAATTCCATATATTTCGCAGAGGTTTGCGAGCTTCCAACGGCCCGATAGAGCCTTTCCAGTCATAGATATTGTCAATGCCGTCACCATGAGCGACACATCCGCCCGGGAATCTGACAAAGCGAGGTTTCAGATCTGCGAGCACCTGCGCAAGATCTTTTCTCAAACCGTTTTCCCTGCCGTTGAAAGTATTGAGAGGGAAAAGAGAAATCATATCGAGACCGCACGCTGTTTTTGAAGGTATATAGATAGCAAGACGCGCATTGACGGCATCGCTGTTTGCAGTCAAAACCTTCTCAACTTTCTGCCACCCTTTACCTTTAACAGATACCGAAGTTTGTGCAATCAGATCACCTTTATCGCTGAGCAATCTAACATCAAACTTCGATTTATTGGTGTTACCCTCATTCTTAACAAACATTGAGAAACGATACTTCTCACCTTTCTTCAATGTGATGCCGTCAAAGCCTGAATTGATCAAGGTCTGCATCACAGGTTCTGACGCAATGCTGAGATAGGTGGAGTTATTGGCATGAATGGGATTCTCGGTGCTGAAATTCATACCCTTTTTATAGCCGTAAGTATCGATGAGTTTCCATCCGTAAGACGGCCCCCACCCTTTGCGATGATTCTCTTCAAACTTATATTCAAAGTCACGGTTCTGCACCAATTCTGCATAAAGTCCTCCATCGGCGGCATAATTGATATCCTCAAAGAAAATGCCGATCAACTTATCCGTTATTTCCTTTCCATCATTCGGTGAAGACACTGTTATTTTTCCTGATAATGGCTTTAAATTCTTGAAGCGTTCAGCATCATCCTTCATTAAAGCATTATCCGCAGCCTCCTTAACACCGCGGGCTTTCATATAATCGAGAAGAGCAGTGAGATTCTTACGCGAAATCGTTATCTCCTCTCCTTTAAATCGACGACCGGCAACATCGGCTGTGATCATTTTACCTTCCGGCAACTTGCAATATCCGAGCGAGCATGAATCTTTCTTCTCGGCATAACGCTGCGGCTTCCATTTGATAAAGTCGGTGGTCACAGCTGATGCCAATGTCTCATGCTTGTCTGACACATACCAGACAGCCATCCAACCGTCAGCAGTCTTAAAGATTCGCGGAGAAAACATTGTCTTATGGCTGCCCCATGGTCCGAAATCCGATGATACGAAGTTAAATCCCGACTTCGAGGACGATGAAGGAAGGCAGATTGAATTCCATTCCTTACCCTCTTCACTCCAGGCGAGACGTAAACCGGACCGACCGTCTGCCTTTGAATAGCAGAACAATTTAACTGAATCACTCTGTGCCGGTTCGGCAGCCACGGTGATATTAAAAGTTGCCGCGAGCAACGATATACTCACGGCAACTTTATTTATCATATTATTTTTCATATCAATTATGTTTGCGGTAACGGTGGTTACCGTAATTATTTAGTCAGTACAAAGCCCTTCTCTTTCGGAAGTGTGACCTTAAACATTGATTTTCCTTTCTTGTCAGCCTTAAGATTTACCGACTCCTTAACGAGCTCACTATTTGCACCATCTTTATATACAGCAGCATTACCATCACCGATAAAGCTTAGATCGACATTAATCTCAACAGGTTCGTCCGAGGCGTTGATACCGGAAACATACCATTTGCCACCGCTCTTGCGTGCGATAACGGCATATTTACCCGGATAACCTGCGACATATTTCGTATCTTCCCATTTAGTGGGAACTTCACGCATAAAGTTGAGAGCTATCGGTGAGGCATCCTCAAGGTTATTTGGTGCTAATGCGAAGTTCTGTGCGGGGCTCTGATAGATAGTTGCCAACGCAAGCTGGAAGGCATCTGAAGTGCGGCGGATATTACCTTTCGCATTGCTTTTGTGCATACGTTTGTTAAGGAAAGAGCCACCATATTCCATTGCGCCCACAGTGTTACGGATGAACGGATGAAGAGTTGCATTTTCGGCCTCTTTGTCGCAGAAATGCTGATTGAAGATCATGTTTTCCGAAGCAAGCACAGCCTCGCTGCCCACATAGTTGGGATACATCTGCTCCCAACCTCTCGGGAGGGTGCAACCGTGGAAGATAACCATCAGACCGTGATCTGCAGCATCGCTGAGAATATCTTCGTAAAGACGCATGGTTTCCTGTTTGTCGCCGCCGAAGAAGTCAACCTTGATACCTTTTACACCGATTTCCTGAAGCCACTTCATTTCTTTCTTGCGTGCGATAGGATTGTCCATAATATTGATAGGACTCTGCGTGATATCATTCCAATAACCGCTTGAACTGTACCACATCAAGGGAGTGACACCTTTGTCTTTACCGTAAGCGATAAGTTCCTTGATACCATCGCGACCGATATTGTGATCCCAACCGCAGTCGATCAACGTGAAGGGATATCCCATAGCAGCTGCAAGGTCGATGTATTTCTTTATATCGTTCTTGTTGATACTGTCGTCCTGCCACAAAATCCAGCTCCAGGTTCCCTTAGAGGGATTGAAAGTGTATTCCGAATCAAAACGGGGATTGACAGTGTTCCAGGGAGCGGTAGTCTCAACGATAGGCGCGAGATCTCCGCCGATGGTGATTGTGCGCCAGGGTGTCGAACCGGGCAGTGCAAAAGCCGGTTCGGAGGTGCCGTTACCATTATTCTCCTCGGCCATCGGGAACGCTATTGAGAAAACACCATCTTTCTGATCGGTCAGACGCGATCCGCAGTAATTTCTATCTACACCGGTCTCGCTGACCAGTACCCATCCATCGTTACCGACTTTAAAAAGTGCCGGGAACGTGAAACCATGGCCATATTGAGATTTAGTATCGAGCGGAGCATCAATAATGTATTCCTCCTCATAACTCGGTTTGGTTCTTTTCCAACCGATCATCGCGTCGCTCTGCGGAGTCAGGAACACAGTTGTAGTTTCTGGAAGATGAAAACCGGTTTTCTCTTCCATAATTCTTGCGGAACCGGTCTCTTTCGGACGCTTCATGTTGTAGCGGAAAGCTATATCATTGTTCGATACTACAAACTCCACACCCATCTTGTCTCCATTGGGATTGCGGAATTCGCACTCAAGGGTGTTGGCATTGAAATTTACAGTCGATTTCTTGATTCTGTCGTTGGAGTAATCACGGTGCATCTCGTTATCATGACGAGCTATCATTTTGAGATTTTTGGAAAAATCACCATAGTCGGCTACTATGCCGAGCGGCGAATTCTTCAGCATCTCTTTTCCATTATAGAAAACGCTGTATGACGGCTCCCCATTATTGATAGACACATCTATACGAACTTTTCCATCGGGGCTACTTACGGAAGCATCTTTAAGACCGTTATCAGGATCGCCCCATTTCTCTTTGAGGCGTGCCATCTCTTCTGCAGTTACGGGAATCACCGTACCGTGGCGGGGATGAAAATTCATTGTAACGGGATGCTCGCAATTTTTGAAATTCTGAAGATCTGTCGTCTCAGTAAAATCATAACCACCTTTCTTATATACATCATACATGAGGATGTATTTGTCCTGACCGATAAGTTTGAATGTTCCGGCACCCTCCACAGCCTCTTTTGTCTGCTGCTTGTAATCGGGATATTCAGTCCATTTGCCGGAAGTCAGATCTTTGGTAGTCGCAACCTTGATTCCATTTCCGTGACCTTCGGTTTTATAAAAAAGGTAGTAAATGCCATCTTTATATACAATATCACCATCTATACAAGATTTCTTATCTGCTGGGATGAAAAACGGCTTCGGCTCACCTTCGATATCGGTGAAATCCTTGTTAGCATAGGCATAATAGATGATATCGGGACCATTGCCATGCTTCATCGACCAATAGATCAAAAACTTCTTTGCTTTGGGATCATATATTGTCTGCGGAGCCCAAACTCGTTTAAGATCCTCCTGACCTTTGTATTTCTTCTGGATGTTGATACCGGAATGTGTCCAATTGATGAGGTCGCAAGATTTGAGGAGCACCATTGCGCGGTTTGAATCCCATCCGTTAGCGCATACCATATCGGTCACCACCATATAGAAACAATTGTCCGGACCGCGAAGAATGTGGGGATCACGCACACCTCCGGTCTCACTTATAAGAGCCGACTTGATTACAGGCCGATTTCCATTGAGTGCCTTGAAATCATAGCCGTTTTCACTGAGTGCGAATCGGATGGCTTCCTCCTCTTTATTGTTATTATTACCTGTGAAATAAGTAAACAGATATCCGGCAAAATCCTTTTCTGCCGGTACCTTTCCTTTTGCTGAAACATTCAACCCCATTAAAAATATCAGGGCTGCAATTAAACATCGAGTCATTATTTATTGTTATAGGTTATATAATTTTAAGGTTGTTTAACAATTAGCATTAATATCGAAACTGCTTTCAAAGGAGGATGACTTATAAGTGTAATTTCTACACTTATTTATGCTGCAAAGTTAAGCAATATTTAAACTTATAGCAAATAATAATGATAAATTTAAATATGTTATAAAACATAAAAAATTATGCACACAATTTTTTCAGTAATCGGCAAGCGCCAAATCATGAGAATATCGCTATTACTCATGTCATTATCCTTCTTTTCGATATTTAATGCCGATGCCGAATCGCAAAAGAATCTTGACGACATCCGCATGGATTCCACTATAAGAAACCATAAGATCATCTATTTCGGTAAAGGTGATGATCAACCTAATGATTCATCCGTAAGGCTCATTCAGAAATTCTACGAAAATCAGTTCCGCCATTTTCAAGACCCCTTGGCACCTTATTTTCTATTCATGTCTAAGGATTCAAATCTTGCTATGGGTGTCGGAGGATGCGTGCGTATGCGCGGCTACTATGATTGGGGAGGCTCAATCCCGGCATCGGGATTTGCACCTTATTTAATACCTATGCAGGTTGATCCCACTCGCAAACGCTATTTCGGAACAACACCCTCGGGAACCGCCCTATTTTTCCGCGTAATCGGAACCAATAAAAAGTTAGGCAACTATCAACTTTACATCGAGGCGAATTTCAATGGTTACGAAGCGCGAGATTTTCATTTGAAAAAGGCATACGCTGTCATCAACGACTGGACCATCGGATACGCTAACTCCACATTCAGTGATCCGGCAGCACTTCCCCCTACTGTTGATGCTTCCGGCCCTAACTGCAAAATGAGCGCAACGGATGTGCTTGTCAGATGGATGCACACATTTAAAAAGAATATCACTGTTGCAGCCTCTGTTGAGACTCCTTCAGACCAAATTGAAATTATATCTGACCAGACAGCTAAAGTCTCTCAATATGTTCCTGATATAGCGGCATTTGTGCAGTATGAGTGGGAAAACTCGAATCATATCCGTTTGGCCGGTATTTACCGCACTCTTCCCTACCGCAATCTCATCACAAGTCAGAATCATGTTAAACCCGGCTACGGTCTTCAGCTCTCTACTGTCTACCATCCCTATCACGCTTTGACTCTTTACGGTTGCATCAACGGCGGCCATGGATACGCAAGTCTCGGAGGCGATTGGCTGATGGGTAATTACGACCTGGTGAATAATCCCAACAAGCCGGGAGAACTTTATTCACCGTTCTGCTATGGCGGTTACATATCCGCGCAATATAACTTTACGCCCATGATCTTCGCAAGCGCCACTTTCGGAGGCACACGATATGCACCTAAATATGATGTTGCCGGCGACCAATATAAACAAGGACTCTACATGGCCGCCAACGTATTCTGGTATCTCACCCCGCGAATCTCATGCGGCGTTGAGTTCGACCTCGGCCGTCGACTCAACTTCGACGGTCAAAGCGCATGGGCACGTCGCGCAGGAGCCTTCGCCCAATTCTCATTCTGAAATCCCATGTAGTTAACTTACTGAAAAATGCCCTGAAAGGGCATGACAATAATATCGGTCGCTAAAATGCCCTGAAAGGGCATGACAATAATATCAGTCGCTAAAATGCCCTGAAAGGGCATGACAATAATAACCCCGCATGAAGCCGGCGCAGACGGCGGAATGTGGGGTTAAATAATCCTCCTTAAATAAGAGCCTCGAAGAGGGGAAACAATAAGATTAGATGAAAGAGGGTTTCAATTCGTAACAAAAAAATTTTGAAATAAAGAAATTTTTCTCTAAATTTGTTTTGTTATTGGAATCCGAAAGAATTTCAATAATAATTTAGAATATTTGATTTTACTAATATCATAAAATTCAGACTATTATGTCAAAAGTAACCGTTGTAGGCGCCGGTAACGTAGGCGCAACCGCAGCCAATGTAATGGCTCTTCGCGAAATCGCAGACGAAGTGGTAATGATCGACATCAAAGAGGGCGTTTCTGAAGGAAAAGCCATGGACATGATGCAGACTGCCAATCTTCTCGATATGAACACACGCATCAGTGGCGTAACCAACAACTATGAAGCTACAAAAGACAGCGACGTTGTTGTTATCACTTCAGGTATCCCCCGCAAACCGGGTATGACCCGCGAGGAGCTCATCGGCGTTAACGCAGGTATCGTTAAGCAGGTGACTGAAAGCGTGCTCAAATACAGCCCCAATGCTGTTATCGTTTGCGTATCCAACCCTATGGATACAATGACTTACCTTATCCACAAAGTATCAGGTCTTCCCAAAAACCGCATCATCGGTATGGGTGGCGCTCTCGACAGCAGCCGTTTCAAATACTATCTCAGCAAAGCCCTCAACGCTAACCCCAACGAGATCGAAGGCTTCGTAATCGGCGGCCATGGCGACACAACCATGATCCCCATGAAGCGTTTCGCTACACTCCGCGGTATTCCTGTAACCAACTTCCTTTCAGCTGAAGAGCTCGACAAAGTTGCTGCTGACACAATGGTTGGTGGTGCTACACTCACCAAACTTCTCGGCACATCTGCATGGTATGCTCCCGGTGCTGCTACAGCTGAAGTTGTTGAGGCAGTTATCCACGATCAGGATGCCATCATCCTCTGCTCTGCTCTTCTCGAAGGCGAATACGGCGAGAAAGATCTCTGCATCGGCGTTCCCTGCGTACTCGGCAAAGGCGGTATCAAGAAAATCCTCGAACTCGACCTCAACGAGGAAGAGAAAGAACTCTTCAAGAAGAGCGCAGAGGCTGTTCACAAAACTAACGCTGCTCTCCCCTGCTAAAATAGCATAAGAAAATAGCGACAATCCCTGTAGGGATCACAATAATGAGGTCATGTAATATATTACATGACCTCATATTTTTAGGTAGGGATGCGATATATCGCGTCCGCAGAGTCCATTGGTAAGCAAGCGCAGTAGCGGAGGTTTCCCAACCTCCGCATAGTAACGCAGACACTCCGTGGCTGCGAATAATCCGCCGTCACGGAGTGTCGGCGTTACGGCCATACCCGAAAAATCAGTGCAAGAACCGGAAGCATAATCGCCCGATCCCCGCACCGATCTCTTCATCAAAAACTAATCTTATTCAAGCGTCTATCTAATTCTGCATAAATTTCTTACCACCCTTGATGTAGATCTGACCTTTCTGCGGCTCTGAAATCTTCCGCCCGTAAAGGTCATACATCGGCATATTCTCCCAATCCTCATCCGTCAGTATCTCATCCACTCCCGAGGCCGGGAATTCATCGGTCTCTATGAAATTGGTGAAATAATTCCATCCCCAGGCATTACGGTACGCATCTGCCGAACCACGCGGTACGTACACAGGTGTGTCGCGCGGGGTCTGAAGCTCCGGATCAAATGTTACCACACCGAACGGAGTCTGCAGGGGCTCCTTCTCCTCTCCTACACACAACGGAGGAGTCGTTGCAGCACAATATATCCTCTTTATATTCCTCCAGTATTTACAACTCTGCTCTCCTATAACTTCCATTGTTGCTGGGAAGTGGATCTCTTCAAGGGAGCTCAAATAGAAAAAGGAATAGAAAGAGCTATTTATCAAAGTCGTTGGCAAAACCAATTTACGGAGGTCATAACAAAAAGAAAACGCATATTGTTTTATTTCTGTAACCCCTTCGGGAACAATGAGTTCTTCAAGTGTTGAGCACCCATCAAATAAGCCGTCAGGGATAACAGTTAAACCCTCCGGCAGGCGCGCTCTTTTTAGCTTTGGACAATTCCCGAATTGCCCATCTCCTTCGAATAAACATCCGTCCGGAACATACACTTCCTGCAGTCCTGAGTCGTAAAATGCACCGTCACCTATGGTTTGCAATCCATCCGGTAAAGTAATTGTTGTAATATTACTTCCCCAAAAGGCCGCTCTCTCAATTGTTTTCACAGTAGAGGGGAGTTGCACTTTACCTTTAAATGATCGACATGCATAGAATGTACCGTTTTCCACAGATTCGATTCCTTCAGGAAGCGAAAGCACATCAAAATTCAGAGCGTAGCAGTGGCTGAAACTGCGTTTCCCAATTTTCCTCAATGAAGATGGAATATTAATGCTTTCAAGATAAATGGCATATTGAAATCCATAGTTTCCTATGCTCTTGACATTATCAGGCAAAATCATTTTCGTAAGCTGGGGTACATAGAGTACATTGTTTTCTTCATCATACTGTTCCTCCCAGTTGTAAAAAGCATCATTGGGGACCTCCCCATTTGCTAAGGCAGCATTCTTCAAATCAAGGTACCGCAAAAGCCCGTATAAAGAGGCACGCCACATTGTGGTAAAATCATCGGCATTGATCGGACCTGCCACACTCAGCTTTTCTATATCCAGCAGTTTGTCGCCTATAAGAGCCTCAAGTTCACCCTCCTTAGTGGTCTTAACGCTTAACGATACTAACTCTTCATCTGCCGCCTTCGGTGCGGATTTCATCAGGAATCTGTGAGGCTTGTGAGTTTCAAAATCAGGTACCATTGATTCAGCGGATACGTCGGTCTGCCACCTTTTATAATCCTCGTTAGCAAAAACTCTTCCGGTGAATATTAACCCAAATAACACAACTCCCGCTACAAGTATAAATTTTTTCATAATTCAGTAAAGCTTGAGATAATGGAATTAGAAATATATATCCTATAGATACAGAAATCTCCTAAATACTTCATTATTGAATATAAATATTTCATAGTCGCAGTTAAAAAGTCATTAATCTGTAGAGTATATAGGCATTATCAACAATACCTATATACTCTACATATCACACTTTTATTGAATATTTACTTTCTTATTATCAATAAGTTCTGTATTAACAATGTAATTTATAACATACATTCCTTTTTCAAGATCCAGAGCGTCAATGGTAAATGATTTCACTCCCCTTTCAACATTTACATTCTTGAGAATCGAGCCATTAAGAACGGAGTTTACGGATACAGATGCATTTTTAGGAGCATTGGATTGTAACTCAACCAATATCTGCTTGTTCTGAGGCATCGTGGTTGCACTCTTTATACCATTCACAATATCCAAGGTGATACTACAGGTTGCCACTTCTCCATCTTCAGTTACTCCAACTACAGTAAACTCATTGTCTCCATAGCTTGGACTGACTGTGATTGACTTTGCATCAGATATTATTTCTCCATTGCTGTTTGACCATTCAAATGATTTAAAATCATCGGAATTTACTTCCAGTAGCTGTTGATTGTCTCCGGTTGGAGAAGATTCTATTGTAAGGGGGGTAAGACCCGTTAGAGGTGCTTCTATGATGAATGTTTCACCTCCTACAATTACTCCATTTTCATCTCTCTGAATCAAATCCAATGTATAGGTATCATTAAGAGAAGTATAATCATTAAAATTACATTTGACTTTTACGATGTCAAATTCCTCACCTCTGAGAGTAATTGACTTTAATCGGCTTTCAGGAGATACGAATTTAACAGTCCTTAAACCTACTCCGTTTGCATTATTTGAAGATAGTTCAAGATCATTATATTGTAGACCTCCGCGTTCCCAAGCATCATAGATAACAGAACTCATTTCAAGTTGCACTTTGGCTTTCGTAAATAGTTCCGCATCTTTAACGGTTTGCGGTTTCAATTCAAGAGTGTATGATTTCAAATTTTTAGATGTATTGCGTACATACACATTAACAGGGTTAAGAATGTTGCGTCTTTTAATGATGATTACATTTTTTTGTGCCAAATCATTACTCATACCAAGTTCATAATTTGTTACACCTTCAATATAGGCCTCATCTGCAGGATAATCCAAGATTTTTGCCAACAAACAGAAATGGTATTCTCCATCCATCCTATCCTTTAAATTATCAGGGCAATCCCACTTAAAGTACATAGTAATAGAATCACCTGCATTTATCGAACCAATTTTTTTAGGTTGATTTACACTATAACCGGTTATATCACCATATTGATTAGTTTCCCGACCTCTCCATGTTTTATGATCAATCGCTGTAGATGCTTCTGCCCAGTATACTATCAAATGCTTACCTCCTACATAATCCTCTTTTCCCCGGTTATGTATTTTCACATATACATAAACCTCATCGTCCTCATCCTCAAATACAGGATTTTCATGGATCTCTATGCCATCCTTCTGATTTCTCACCCATATTGCAGGACACTTCCAGAATTCTTTAGTTGTAAGATTAGGCTCACGCCCTGTATCTTCAGGATTATTCTGGATGAATAAATCTATTGATTCAGGAATCCTATTAAAGGAAAGGTCTTGACCTACAGATACAGGATTGGAGTTATACATCGGATGTTCATTTCGCCTATCCATTCTCTTTGCGTATGCAAATGCTTCATCCATTGTAATCCGGCCATCGGGATATAAGTCAACACCATCAACCGGAACCCCGGCATGGTTCCTGCCATTGACAGCGCAGGTCCAGTGGTATACAAACTCATCGTATGGGATGTCGGGGCACGCCCAGGATTCCTCATTTTCCGCAGTGGCTGCCGTAACCACACAGCCCACCTTGTTGAGGTCGTCTATAAAACCACCCGCATAGCTCTGACCCAACATTACGTTGACATTCACATATTTATCAGTGAAGGGTTCCAACATCTCGGCCAGCTCCTTTTCCTCTAAGCACTCGTAATCCCACAACCATATATTGGAGGTGGATTTGAGATAGTTCCGACCGCCATGAGATATGACATATACGAACAGATGGTCATCCTTTTTCATTTTGTTCTGAAGATCACTCAGAGTAGCTGAGATGTTTGATTTAGTAGCGGCAAGGCTAATATCATCTATGCCGTCACCATCAAGATCAAGGCTTTGCGATCTATACTTGCCATCAATCCCCAGCATGTCCGGTGCAGAATTGGCTCCATCAGCCATAATCGGATAAATATTTTCTCTCGGCACACCATACCGATTTACAAGTGTCTGATATATAAACGAGCAATCATTCCAATAGCGTTCCTTATTTGCACATGGAGCTATTCCGCCGCTTATGATTAGAGCATATGTCTTTTCAGCCTCCGCTTTTTCTTCTTGCGAAATATTAATTTTAGAAACTACAGGTTTTGTAAAACTGTTGGTATCGTACAGACTATTAATTTCCAATGGCTTGTAATTACCCTTCGGAGGAAGGCACACAAAAGTTTTATTCAACGGTATTAATATCTCGGAACGCTTTATTGTCAGTGGGTAATCCAGAATATAACCCTCGTGCTCCCAACCTTTTAATGGCTCGGCATCAACGAATACTCTCCAGCAAGTCATTCCATCCATGATATAATAATCCACATCCATATCCTGAAATTCCATTTTGGATGCTTCAAGTACATCTTTTTTAGAGATAGGTATTTCCTTAATTACAGGATCAATGGGAACGACCGGACCTATTGTGACACCCGGGTCTATAGTTATTCTTGGGTCGTTTGATGGCACTGATGAATTCATCTGGGCCATACATTGAATAGCGCCGGATGCCAATAACATCAGCAAAATCAATTTCTGTTTCATGATTTTTTGTTTATAGTTAAAAAATTAGATTTATTTAGTCATCTATCACAATCTGTCCATAATATATATGACCAGATGCGGTATTGATTTCTATAGAACCTCCGTTAGGGAGTGCGCCGACATAAATATCGGCATGGTCTGCGGAGTCGAACACGTACTGCGTCATAAAGCCGGTGGCATAATCCGTGAGGTAAAGGGTACATTCACCCTCGGGGATTACAAAGTCGAATGACAATTCACCATCGCAATACCAACATTCGATATGCTGCTTAGACGGTGCCTTAGGACGACCATTACCTCCAATTGGGTTATGAATAATAATCATTGTCTTTCCTCCCGAATCTGTTGCCGGAGATTTTTCGTCAGCCTTAATAAAAGGTGCACTGGTAAGAATTATTGCCAATGCAGTCAACATGGATAGCTTAAGTCTTTTCATATTATATATAGATGTTTGCCACAAAATTAGCATACAGGCGTGGTGAATAAAGAATTTTCAGGCTAATTTATTCTGTACACCTCCTATTATAAAAGGCTGAATATCAATAAATAACAAGGTGTAG
>JAIEAO010000158.1 GCA_029071345.1 Muribaculaceae bacterium
GTCGGGGTGACAAGATTCGAACTTGCGACCTCACGCCCCCCAGACGCGTACTCTAAACCTACTGAGCTACACCCCGAAAGATTTGTGCTTTATAGCGCGGGAGCTTGGCTCCTTTGCTTTTGCGAGTGCAAAGTTACAACAAATATTTTTATCAGGCAAATATTTTAACAAAAAAAATTTAACGCTCACCTCATCCCGCAAGGACAATCAGGCAATGCAGCAAATTTTTTTCTTAGTAAGATTCGGCCGGGGAGGGGAAATCGCCTGATTTCACATCGTCGATGTAACGCTGCACGGCGTCAGTCATGATTCCGGCCACGTCGGCGTAGCGACGCAGGAAGCGGGGTGAGAACCCTTCGTTGATGCCGAGCATATCGTGCATCACAAGCACCTGACCGTCGACACCTCCGCCGGCTCCGATGCCGATGATGGGCACGGGGACCTCTCTGGCTACGCGGGCCGCGAGTTCGGAGGGTATCTTCTCAAGCACGATGGCGAAACATCCTATCTCGGCGAGGAGTTTGGCATCTTCGATAAGTTTGTTGGCTTCGGCTTCTTCGCGTGCGCGCACGTTATATGTTCCGAATTTATTGATGCTCTGCGGAGTAAGACCGAGGTGACCCATTACGGGGATTCCTGCGCAGAGGATGCGCTCGATCGACTCGCGGATTTCAGCGCCACCTTCCATTTTCACCGCTTCCGCGTGGCTCTCCTTCATTATGCGGATGGCCGAAGCAAGGGCCTCTTTCGAGTTGCCCTGATAGGTTCCGAAAGGAAGATCGACAACCACGAGCGCGCGCTGTGTTCCTTTCATCACCGACTTCGCGTGATAGATCATCTGGTCGAGGGTGATGGGGAGCGTAGTGATATTGCCGGCCATGACGTTCGATGCGGAGTCACCTACGAGGATTACATCGATTCCGGCAGCGTCGATGATACGGGCCGACGAATAGTCGTAGGCCGTGAGCATTGATATCTTTTCGCCGCGCAGCTTCATCTCGCCCAGACGGCGGGTGGTGACTTTGCGGGCTTTGTCGGTTGTGTTGGTTGACATATTCTTTATTCTTTCTTAATTTCAGGTTATGGTCCTGCCCCGGCCCGGGGCCGCGGGCGGGCGGAAAATCGGTGCAAAGTTACACAATTAGCCCCATACTCCCAAGTTTGGAGAGGAAATATTCCAAAAAGGGTTGATAGCTAAAATAATTTTGTGTGATTGGTTAAAAATTAGTAATTTTGCACAATTTGAGTCATTATGCTCAATAAAATACAACCAAGGATTATCAATTTCTAACCTTAAACACCCGCATATCGGGATACCTCACTAAACTGGCATTATGGCATACTGGATGCAAAACTATCTTATAGCGTTGGTGATAGCTCTGCTGTTGACCGGTCTCATCATTCCTAAGATATTGCTGATTGCGTTCCGCAAAAAACTGTTCGATCCCATCAACGAGCGAAAAATACACCACGGTGTTGTTCCGCGCCTCGGGGGTATGGCCTTTTTGCCGTCGTTGATATTTTCCTTCTGCTTTGTCATAGGCTACAATCTGAGATTCCATTTAGACTTCATAGCCTCCGCAATCGAGAGTTCCGCCGTGCCGTTCTTCTTCCTTTTGTGCGCTATGATGCTCATTTATCTTGTTGGATTAGCCGACGACCTCGTGGGGGTGAGATACCGTGCGAAATTCATTATGCAATTGATCATGGGCACACTCATTCTGCTATCCGGGCTGTGGATTCACGAGCTGTTCGGATTCCTATGGATAGAAAGTGTTCCGACATGGATCGGATGGATTATTACGATATTCAGTATAATATATATTGTAAATGCCGTTAATTTAATAGACGGCATCGACGGTCTCGCATCAGGATTGAGTGCCGTTGCGCTGATTTGGTATTCATATATATTCTATATCAGCCAGCGGTATGAATGTATGTTGCTCGCCGGCGCCACGCTCGGCACGCTTGTGCCCTTCTTTTATTTTAATGTATACGGCAAAGCTCAGGACCACACCAAGATTTTCATGGGCGACACCGGGTCGCTGACCATCGGCACCATGCTGGTGTTTCTGACTATCGTGGTGCTGAATCTGGAGCCGGCATCCATGCCATTTGGCGAGAATCTTTTCGTAATGGCAGTGTCGCCGATACTACTCCCCTGTTTCGACGTGGCTCGGGTGTTTTTCCACCGTATCAGAAGAGGGCGCAACCCATTCTTGCCCGACAAGAGTCATATCCATCACAAGCTGCTGGCCATAGGCATGGTGCAATGGCAGGCATTGGTGGTGATCCTCATGAGCGACATGGTGATGGTGATCGGCAATGTTCTGATGTCGCCATATGTGCAGCCCACATGGATCATTCTCGGAGATGTAGTTTTCTGGGTAGCGTTCAACTGGGTGCTGACGCGGTTCATCAGGGCGCGCGAGGCCCGCACCGGCATGATGCTATATGAATAAGTGACAATTAATAGAAATTTAGAAACTGATTAGATATGAAGAAGTTCCGCCTTTTGATCGGTGGCTTTATAATGGGGATTGCCACGCTGGTGATGACCGGTTGCCACGCTCCCAAAGATGTGGCCTACTTTCAGGATCTGGATGCCACCACGATTCTGGAGAATGTAAAGAAATCGCCGATAGTGGTCAAGCCGGGCGATAAACTCGCCATCGTGGTGAAGTCGAAAGACCCTGAGCTGTCAGCTCTTTTCAATATGCCTGTCTACACCACCCGCGTGGGCAACGGCGAATCATTCAACGGCACCTCCGCGACTCTGAACTCATATAGCGGCTCATCTTCGGAAAGCGTGGCCAGCTATACGGTCACACCCAACGGTGATATCGATTTCCCGATTCTGGGCATGATAAAAGTGGAGGGAATGACACGCTCTGAGGTGGCTGCCTACATCCGCGGCGAACTCGTAGGGCGTCAACTCGTGAAAGACCCGACGGTGGCGGTAGAATTTCTGAGCGCAGGTGTCAATCTGCTTGGTGAGGTGACCACCCCCGGCCGCTACGACCTCAACCGCGACAACCTCACCATCCTTCAGGCCCTTTCGCTTGCCGGCGATCTAACAATCAACGGCGAACGCACCAACATCAAGGTGATCCGCGAGGAAGACGGACAGGTCAAGACATACGTCCTTGACCTCACCGATGCCACTTCGCTCGTGAAGAGCCCGGCTTACTATCTCCAGCAGGATGATGTGATTTATGTCGAGCCGAACGCACAGAAAAAACGGTCAAGCACAGTCAACGGCAACAATGCCTTGAGTGTGAGCTTCTGGATTTCAGTCGCTTCGCTGCTCACGACAGCTGTGACAACTATCGGAGTCTTCATTAACAAGTAAGGGAAAAACAGACAAATGGAAAATAGAGGAGTAAATATGCAGACTCCCGAAGAGGAGATAGCCTTATCGATGCAGGAGTTCTTCAAGAAGTGTCTCTCGCATTGGAAGCTATTTTTAATATCGGTATTTTTATTCTGCGCCGTCGGCGCATGGTATGGTCTCAGTCAGGAACCAGTCTATAAACGCAGCATGGAAATCCTGGTCAAGGATCAGGAGGGAGGCGCCAGCATAGGCGACCTGTCAAGCGCATTCTCATCGCTTGGTTTAAGTTCGGCCAACACCAACGTCAACAACGAACTCATCTCGGTTCTCTCCCCTGCGGTGCTTTACGAAGTAATTGAGGATCTGGGACTTGATGTGAATTACGCCACCCCCTCGCGCTTCTACGACCGCACCCTCTATGGCACAAACCTGCCATACATCGTGGAGTTCAAAGACCTCGATGAGCAGGAATCGGCCGGCTTCAAGATAACGCACGGCAACAGCGGGGAGCTGATTCTCAACAAATTCTATCGGTTCACCCCCGAAGGGCGCGAAGCATACGATAAAGAGATAAAAATCAAACCGGGCCCCGATGCAATCCAGACACCGTTAGGCCGTGTCGTAGTGAAGACCAGCGCAAAATTCGATCCGGCGAAAGCTAAAGGCAAAAACGGATATGAAGGCACTCCGATCTTCGTCGACCGCAACGGAATGCAGGCCACTCTCGAGACATATACGGGCAAGATCAACGGCGACCTTGTAGACAAGGATGCCGATGTCATCGAGCTCACGATGAAGGACCAGTCGGTGCAGCGTGCTGTCGACGTTCTCAACACCATCCTTAACGTCTACAACCGGAACTGGGTGGAGGATAAGAACAAGATCGCCGTGGCGACTTCAAAATTTATCGACGACCGCCTGGTGTCGATTCAGAAGGAACTGACTGAAGTAGAGACCGATATTTCCAAATACAAATCGGAAAATCTCGTGCCGGATGTCCGCGAAGTCGCGAAACTTCAGATACAGGAAAACTCGGAGATGAGCGCAAAGATGCTTGAGACGACAAACCAGATTTCCATGGCTACGTATCTCCGCGATTATCTCAACAATCCGGCCAATGCAAACAGCGTGCTCCCAGTCAACACCGGCATCGCTTCTCCCACACTCGAAACGGAGATAAGCGCCTACAACAATATCCTTCTCAACCGCAACAATCTCGCCGCCAACTCTTCCGACAACAACCCCATCGTGCAGGGTTACGACACTCAGCTTGAGGGTCTGCGCCGCTCGATCATCGCTGCCGTAGACGGCGAAATCTCATCGCTGGGCAAGGTGCTGAAGAATATGTCGGGAATGCAGGGAAATGTCAAAAACCAGCTTGCATCCGCTCCTGTTCAGGCCAATTATCTTCTGAGCCTCGAACGCCAGCAGGTGATCAAGCAGGAGCTCTATATGTTTCTTCTTCAGAAAAAAGAGGAAAATGACCTCAGTCAGAAATTCACCGCCGACAATGTGCGCGTGATCACTCCCCCTATGGGCTCTCTGCTTCAGATATCGCCCAAGAAGAAACTTATTGTCGGGGTAATGTTCCTCTTAGGTCTCCTCTTCCCTGCCATCTGGATCTATATCCGCATGAGCACCGACACTAAAATCCGCAGCCGTAAGGACCTCGACGGCCTTTCGGCTCCGTTTGCAGGGGAAATCCCGTTTGTGGGTAAAAATGGCATACGCGAACGTTTTGCCACGCTCTTACACTCTAATAAAAAGCCCTCATCCTCCAAACTGGAGAGTGTGGTTTCGGTGGTTAAACCCGGAAGCCGCGACGCTGTGAGCGAGTCATTCCGCATCATGCGCGGCAATCTCGACTTCATGAACCATCGCAAAGGGGAATCGAACGTAATCCTGCTGACCTCTTTCAACCCCGGATCAGGCAAATCATTCATCTCCTACAACCTTTCCGCATCGTTTGCCCTCAAGGGGAAGAAGGTGCTGCTGGTGGATGGTGACCTCCGCCACGGTTCAGTATCGCAATTCGTGAATATGCCCTCAAAAGGACTCACCAACTATCTGACCGGCAACACCGATGATTGGAAACAGTTCGTAACCGCAGTGCCCGAGCACCAGAACATGTATATCATGCCGATCGGTCACCGCCCGCCGAACCCCGCCGAGCTTATCGAATCGGGCAGAATGGGTGAATTCATCAAGGAAGCACGCAACGATTACGACTATATCCTGATTGACTGTCCGCCTACGGATGTCGTGATCGACACCCGACTCATGGAGCAATATGCCGACAGCACAGTCTTCGTGATCCGTGCCGGACTGCTCGACAAGAAGCAGATCACCGAAATCGACGGCATCTACACCCGCAAGGAGTTCAAGAATATGAGCATCGTGCTTAACGCCACTACCGATGGTGCGCAACGTAAAACCTACGGTGCTTACGGTTATTACTCAAATGATTGATTATGTGGCCGTTTAGCAAACCAAAAACAATGACTCAAGCCGGAATCTTCGCCGGCTTCACCGACTGGCATTCGCATATCCTTCCGGGGGTAGACGACGGTGTGCAGTCGATAGAAGAATCTATCGAAATCCTGAATCGCTATGAAGAATTAGGATTCAAACGGGTGTGGCTCACACCGCACGTCATGGAGGATTTCCCCAATACTCCGGAGAATCTGCGCCAGCGTTTCGAGGAGCTCAAAAACGCATACGAAGGTAAACTCGAAATGCGTCTCGCTTCCGAAAACATGATCGACAGCTTGTTTCAGGAGCGTCTGGAAAGCAACACCTTCCTCCCCATCGGCGAAGAGGGCAAACACCTGCTCGTGGAGACAAGCTATGTCAATCCTCCGATCGCAATGGAGGAGACCATCGACAAAATCATGGCGTTAGGATATTTCGTAATCCTGGCTCACCCGGAGCGTTACCGATATATGGAAGAGGAAGATTACCGCAAATGGAAAGAAAAAGGGGTGATTTTCCAGTCTAACCTAATGTCGTTTGTGGGAGGCTACGGAGAGTCGGCCCGGAAAAAAGCCGAATGGCTGCTTAAAGAGGGGATGATCGATATGCTCGGCAGCGACATCCACCGACTGGCATTCTTTGAACAGGGAATAGGAATGCATCCGAAGAAATCTTCTATAATCGAAGGCATTTCCGCCATTACATCGAATCCGAAGATAAGCTGAATTTAATCAGGGATGGCATATTACTACATCATACTGTCAATGTTCATCATGCTGGCGTACTTTTACGACTATCGTAAACTTACGCTTATGCGTGGTTTCTGGCTCGTGATGATGTGGTTGATACTCGTATGCGTCGCCGGTTTCCGCTATCATGTCGGTTTCGACTCCCGATACTATGAATATGAGTATCCGGATATGCCGACGCTGCTGACGTTGGCGGACTATGATTTCAGCGACACTCGCTATCAGCCTCTCTACATAGTGTTTACGGCCATCGCACGCACCATCTCCAAGGAATTCATGTGCCTTCAGCTGCTGCACGCGTTATGCCTTAACACGGTGATTTTCTGGTTTTTCAGCAAATTCACCCGACACACGTTCGTAGCCCTCTCGCTCTATTTCCTGATGCTCTTCATCCCGTTTAATTTCGAAGTGCTCAGAGAGAGTCTTGCGGTGAGCCTGTTTCTGCTGGCATGGCCTTACTTTCTGAAACAGAAATGGATTAAATACTACATCCTCGTCTTCATCGCTTTCGGATTCCATATCTCCGCTGCGGTGACATTCCTGCTCCCCCTGTTGTGGTGCACCAAAATCCGTCATATTCTCATGTACGGCAGAAGAACCATTGTGCTCTGCGCTATACTGGCCGGAGTCGGACTGATCGTATATCAGAACTTCTTTGAGATTCTTAAAGGATTGTCGTTCTTGTCAATGTTCAGCGAGCGCATAGACCTCTACAGCGGCAACGACATGGGGGGCATGGCATTGAATGTCAACGGCGTAATAGTCAACCTTACCCGCGACGCCGTGTATCCTTTGCTGGCCATCTATTTCCTGCAAAAGAGACTTAAATACCGCGAAGTGAGTCAGGAGGAACGCGACACGCTGTTGAAAGAGGAAATGGTGAGCATGTGCGGTGTCTATATCGTGGTTCTGTCAATATTCATCTTCATTCTCACACGCTACAACAATTATTTCCTTCCGGTCTCCATCCTGCTGGTTTCCGATTTCGTTTATTCAAGCGTGCCGAAGAAGAGAAAAAATGTCAGATTGAATGCATTCACATGGTGGATGATATTTTTACCGCTGTTTTTCATGCAGGCATATAATGTAACATTTACCAAGCTCAATCCGCCGAGATATACCATCGGTATGATATATTCCTACAATTCGCAGTTCAATCCGCAGAACAAGAAGGAAGTGGAGGAAGCTTACCGCAGCCAGCAGTGGTTCAGATTGAAACGATGATTTTCAGTTATTGAGATTTTGAAGAGAGATATGAGTATGAATCATAACGTCATAAGCTGCAACGCCGCGGTGGCCATCCTGATGTCTACCTATAACGGAGCGAAATATCTTGGCGAACAGCTCGATTCCCTCATAGGCCAGACATTCCGCGACTGGAACCTTTTTATCCGGGATGACGGCTCTAACGACAATACCCACGAGATTATCGATGAATATGCAGCCAAAGATTCCCGTATCCATTATTTCAACGACCCGGTGGCACATCGGGGCGTGAAAGGGAGCTTTTTGGCCCTGCTGCAGGGTGTGGACGCTCTGTATTATATGTTCTGCGACCAGGACGATTTCTGGAAACCGGCGAAGATCGCCCGCTCCATGCAAGCGATGAAGGAAGGGGAATCATCGGTAAACGAGGATACGCCGGTGCTCGTCACATCCGACTTGGCCGTTGTGGATGAAAAGCTGAACGTTACAGCAGACTCGATGTGGCGGAAACTCGGAGTCGACAGGATAGCGGTGAAGCCGGAGTATCTCTGCGTCGCACCGATGTATCCGGGATGCACCATGCTCTTCAATGCGGCTGCGAAGCAGGCTGCCATCAATGGGAAAGATTCCGGCAAGATCATCCACGATCAGCTCATCGCACTCAATGTGAGCCGCAGCTGCGGCCGAATCATCCCGATAGCTGAATCCCTGATACTCTACCGCCAGCATTCAGCCAACGAAATCGGCGCGCGATCCACTCACAGCGGGCGCAACCCGATAACCATAGCAAAGGGAGTGTACCGGGAGTCGATGAACTATTATCGGATAGTCAGGGAGATACTGGGAATCTCTTCAAGTGAGTATCTGATAAAAAAGATTCGGCGGATTCTCAAGTTAACATAAGGATATTTGGATAATAAAGGGGAAATAGTTAACTTTGCAAGGAGTTTTAATGTCTATAAACTATTCGATAAAGCAGATTTATAAGCCGGAAATGACCGAAGAATCCGGCGATGAGATTATGAAGACTGGGTTTAAATTAACAATGGCTTTAAAGCGAGGGCTGGATATACTCTTATCCTTGATGGCCTTAGCCGTTTTCTTGATTCCCGGGATCATAGTTGCTGTCTGCATCTGGATGGAAGATAAGCATAATCCTATCTTCAGTCAGGAAAGAATCGGCAAAGGGGGCAAACCGTTCACGCTCTATAAATTCCGCTCCATGAGAATCGACGCGGAAGCCGACGATAAGCCCAAGCTCTATCAGGACCATGACGACCGTCTCACCAAGATCGGGACATTCCTGCGCGATCATCATCTCGATGAGCTTCCGCAGTTCTGGAATGTACTGAAAGGAGACATGAGTTTCGTGGGCTATCGCCCTGAGCGTCAGTATTTCATCAACAAGATCATGGTTAACGACCCCCGCTATGAGCGTCTGTACGCCGTCCGTCCGGGTCTCTTCTCTGAGGCAACACTCTACAACGGTTATACCGACACGATGGAGAAAATGTTGCGTCGCCTTGAGATGGACCTTGACTATCTCGACAACATCTCTCTTGGACGCGACTTCAAGATCATCTACAACACCGGGATGTCGATCGTGACCGGCAAGAAATTCTAATTTGGTGTTTTAGTGAGAAGTGAGAAGTGAGAGGTGGTCAATATGACAAATTGACATTTTGACAATCTGAAAACCGAAAACCTATCTCTGAAAACCGAAAACCTATCTCTGAAAACTAAAATCAGGATTTACGGCGTTTGAGAGAAGTGCGCACCATCGAAACCACTTTCGGCGCAAGACGACGAACCACATAGAAGCGTGGCGCATCATAGCCGTTTTTACGAAATGCCTTGAGGATATTGCGGTTTCCTTCAATAATCTTTGAGAGCGAACGATTGCTTTCGCCTCCCATCCTCATTTTCACAAATGTTTCGGGGATGTAGCGCGTGCGGATCTTATAACGCTCCATAAATCTGAACATCAGCTCGAAATCAGCCGACACATTCAGCGTAAGATCAAAATTTCCATATTTTTCGAAGCATTCCCTGCGGGCATAGAAAGTAGGATGTGCAGGGTGCCAACCCTTGAAGAAATAGCCCTGAACAAACGGCGAACCTTTCCAGCGTCTCACAACTCTGCTCAGATCATTCTGGCTGACATAATCGAGATCTCCGAAGACTGCATCTACCTTCGTCATTCCGTTTGCCACGGCCTCAAGAATCTTATCGGAAGCAAAACAATCATCGGAATTCAGCACTCCTATCACGTCACCGGTGGCCATGGCAATCCCCTTGTTCATCGCGTCGTAAATTCCCTTGTCGGGCTCGCTGACATATCGCAAACGGCCACGATAGAGAGGTTCGTATGCCTTTACGATCTCCATGGTGTCATCACGCGACGCACCGTCTACTATGATATGCTCGAAGTCACCGAAAGTCTGCGAAAGCACACTTTCGAGATTCGTCCGTAACGTCTTGCCGCTGTTGAAGGTGGCGGTTATAATAGAAATAGTCATCGATTGGCGTATAATCTGCAAAATAGGTGTCGGAGTAGCCCCAGACGGTAGCTTATCTTTTTAGATAACGGAAAACTACTTTGTGATGTTGTGGAAGTGTTCGAGGAGTGACGACGAAATTTTATCCCCTTGTAAGGAATGAAGGCCACGTCATATTTCAGCTGCGCGATCGATCCGAACCATATATCATGCCATACAGGCAGATTTCCGGGAATCGGAAGCGCAATATCCAAGATTTCCCGGCGGAAGGCCATGGCGCATCCGAGATAGCCGTTTTTCACCCAGTTATGGATAAAACCCCGCCTGCAGTGAAATTCCTTGAAGAAGCTGTCGTGAATCACGTTGAGCTCGCTGTCGGTGATATACGCATCATGCACCACGCAGGCATGGTCCTTAAGAGCCCGGACGCAATGCTCCACTTTTCCCGGCAGCCAAACGTCGTCCTGATCGGCGAAAAAGATATATTCACCTTTTGCATGACGCATGGCGTTCTCGAAATTTCCGTTTACCCCTTTGCACAATTCATTGGGGATGAGCTTTATCCTCGGGTCGTTGAAACTCCTTATGATTTCCAGCGTGCCGTCTGACGAGCCGTCATCCGAGATGATAAGTTCGTCAGCATGGGCAAGTTGCTCCAGAATGGATGCAACCTGCTCCCGGATGTAAGGTTCGCCATTATATGTAGCCAAGCAGACTGAAATCATAATTACTGTCGTCTTTTAAATAACGCGCATTCTCAATCTTTATTGACTGCAAGAGCATTTACTTTAGCGTAAAATGATTAATTCCGCCTCAGAGTTTCAGGCGTCCGGTGTCGAGAAGGAAGGCGAGATAGTCGTAATCCGACGGCTCGTCGAGGTCGAAACAGAGGTGATCCATCACATATATGATTGAGCGCGGTGTCACGGCGCGGGGATCTTCGCAGGCAAGTGCTTCGCGGCGGTAGACATATATCGAGCCGTTGATATCGTAGACTTTAGGGGAGGCCTGACGGGTGGTGAAACGAGCCTCTTTCACGAGATGACAGAAACCGTTGTCGCCCATCTCCACCTGATTGAAATAAGGATTGCGGCCGCAGGGGCTGACAGAAAAGATAGTCAACGCATCGGGATTCTCGATCATCATGTCTACGCAACGCTGAATATCCTCCTGAGTGCGGATCGGCGACGTAACATCGAGGTCGAGCACCATGTCGTAACGCTTGCCATACTTCTTTTCGGCGAAAATCATCGCATCGTAGATTGCATCGGGCTTGCCGCAGGTGTCGTTGGCAAGATGCGCGGGGCGACGATAATCAGTGGGCAGTCCGCACTCCTCCCCTACTTTCAGTATCGCCTCAGAGTCAGTGGAAAGCACGATGTCGTGACCGTGATCGTTTGCATATTTGAGGCCGCATTCGGCAGTGTAGGCCAACAGCGGCTTACCCCCTATCATCTTTATATTCTTCCCCGGAATCCCTTTTGAGCCTCCGCGGGCACATACAGTTACCAATATATTCATTTTATTTTAGATTTTAGGCGTTAGGCTTTAGGCTTTAGATAATAGGGTTGTTCAATATCCACTCCCCGGCAGAGGCCATTGTAAGAATCGGGAAGTGATTGAGCTCTTAACTAATGCCTAATGCCTAAAACCTAATGCCTAATTAATATTTACATTTTCTGGTCCAGATTCTTCCCTTTCTCTTCGTGTTCGAAATTGGGAAGGAAATCCTTCAGGGCTTTCACCACATCCTCTTTCGTGAAATCGTCATTACTGAAGATTGCCTCAAGTCGGTAGATGAATTCCTCCACCTCTTTGCGAGGGCGATATTTCGAACCGGTGATCACACCCAACGCTCTGAAACGCTCCATATCGGTCTGTTCGCCGTCGACCACAAATTCCTCGAAATCCTTCTCCCCCGTTGTGTCGCTGCGGAAATATACTACAGGCCATTCCTTGCTATCCTCTGGCATCCCGGCGGCGAAACGTTTGGCCTCGTCGTCAGACGCGCACTGCTTCGGCTCATACCCTAAAGAGCGAAGAAATCTATCGGCAATCGTTGAGAATTTCATCATCTTCTCCTCACCGAGCTTCGGGAAGAAGACCTCCCTGTTTTTACCCAGCACGCAGGCCAACATACAAATCTGCCCGCTCTCTTCGGGGGAGACGAAATAGCGGCGCACATCGTTAGGCGCCACCACCGGCTGACGTTTCATCACGCGCTCGATAAATCCTGCCGGCAACGAACCGTTGGAGAAAGCTACGTTGGCGAATCTGGCGGTCGTGACATTGAATTTGTCGGTGTAAGACATTATCAGATCTTCCATCACGCGCTTGCTCGCCCCCATGATGTTGACCGGATTGGCCGCCTTGTCGGTGGAGACGCAGAAGAACCGGCGGGGAGGATACTCGGCAAGAAGATCAAGCAGACACTTGGCTTTGACAACGTTGTTTTCCAGCAACGCCTGCACCGAATTGCGGTCTTTTTCCGAACGCACGTGCTTATGGGCCGAGAAGTTCGCCACGATGTCGAATCCTCCGGCCTCCTTGAAGATACGGCGGAATATCGGCGAATCAAAATCGAGGGTGTAAGTCACATAATCATCGGGCACCGCAAGGTCGGCACGCGAACGGATGTCGCGCGTGAGTTCGGCAAGTCCGTTTTCGTTTAGGTCGACCACGGTCAGCCTCGAGGGCCGGAAAGGGAGGATAGCTCGGATGAACGAAGACCCGATCGAGCCTGCGCCACCGATAACCAGAACCTTCTTTCCTTCGATTTCGCGGCGTAAAGCCTCCTCGTTCTCCTTTATGTCATCAATGAAGAGCGAACGGTCGCGCCCCGTGACATTTTCACTTATGAATTTATCGATATTCAGCATACGCATCTCATCTTTATCCCTCGGCGGGTTTCCATATAATTACAAAATTAGCAAAATTTTTCGTAAATTTGCATATCAAAACATTCCCACATGGCCACAGCATCCATAAATAACCAAGACAGACTCCGCGAACTGGGCACAGCCCCGATATGGCGTATACTGATAAAATATAGTCTCCCGGCGGTTGTCGGAACCGTGGTGAGTGCGATCTACAACATCATCGACTCCATCGTGATCGGCCATGCCATCGACGATCCCAACGTCGTCAGCGGCATCGCGGTCACGTTCCCGGTCATGAACCTTGTGGTAGCCCTCGGTATGCTAATCGGAGCCGGCGCGGCCACACGCATCAGCATCGTGCTCGGACAGAACGACAAACGCATGGCCGAACTCATCCTCGGCAACTGTGTGCAGCTCACCATCTTCGTCGGTCTTGCCTACGCCGGCCTCTTCTCCATCTTCATCGACCCCATCCTGAAAATATTCGGTGCCTCACCGAACTCACTTCCCTACGCCCGCGAATTCATGCTGTGGGTGCTCCCGGGGTGTGTGCTTCAGAACCTCACATTCTCCTACAACAATGTGATGCGCGCTTCGGGCTATCCCGGCAAAGCGATGTATACCAACATCATCGGTGCTGTCATAAATGCCATCCTCGCCCCGCTCTTCCTCTTCTGCTTCAAATGGGGAATCCGGGGTGCCGCTATCGCCACCGACATCGCGATGCTTACCACCGCCATCTGGGTCATGAGCCACTTCTTCAACAAGAAAAATACGCTCCACTTCGTAAAAGGCACCTACCGCCTGCAATGGCGCGTAATCCGGGGCGTTCTCTATATCGGTATGGCACCGTTCCTCATCAACGTAGCCGGCTCGGCAATCAACGCCATCATCAACAACACACTTTACGGCTACGGCGGCGACAATGCCATCGCCGCAGTTGTGGTCTTCAACCGCTTCGTCACAATCTTTGTCTTCATAATCATAGGCATCTGCCAGGGAATGCAGCCCATCATCGGCTACAACTACGGTTCGCAACGCTATTCGCGCCTTTTCCGCACCCTCTGGCTCGCAGCGAGTATAGCCACCGTCATCACCACCATCGGCTGCATCATCGGAGCCACCTGCCCCCACTTCATCGCCTCCCTCTTCATGCAGGACGAGGCACAGATAGCCGAAGCTGTCAACTGCCTCCATTACACCACGATGATGTTCTGGGTGGTAGGGTTCCAGATCGTATCTACAAACTTCTTCCAGGCCCTCGGCATGGCAGCCAAATCCATCTTCCTGTCGCTCACGCGCCAGATTATCTTCATGATACCACTGCTGTTCATCCTCCCGCCCCACTTCGGATTGAACGGTGTCTGGATGGCCTTCCCTATCAGCGACCTCACCGCCGCCATCGTCACCGCCCTCCTCCTCTTCTGGCAGCTCCGCCGCATCCGCGCCCTCGCCACCCCAAATGCATCAAAATAGCCCCTGTGCGTAATGTAGGGTCGCGATACATCACGTCCACATCAACGAATCCTAAAGTGCGTAAAGGGATGGGGGATTAGTAGCCCATGGAGGTAAGGATGGTGCGGTCGTTGGAGAGGCGGGGGACTTTGCGCTGGCCGCCCAATTTACCGGAGCCGTGGGTCTCTAACCAATGGTTGAACGTGCCCGGGGCGGCGTCGGTAATCACCAACGGGTCAAGGAAGATCGTGCCTGAGCGTTTGGCATCATAATCGGAATTCAATTTGCGCAGTTCATCATCGAGTTTACGGGCGAAATCCTGTTTATCAGCGGGTGCCTGACCCCATTCTATCAACCATTGATGATGGCCGCGGCGGTTTCCTTTGGCGTATACGGGCGCAGCGGTGTAATTCTCAATCGTGGCTCCCGTCTGGCGGCACACTTCGGCTATCGCTTTTTCGGCGTTCTCCTCCATCAGTTCCTCGCCGAATGCGTTGATAAAGCATTTTGTGCGCCCTGCAATCACTATTTTCACCGGATTTACCGATGTGACATGAACGGTGTCGCCGATGCGGTAACGCCAAAGTCCGTTGCTCGACGATATGGCTAATTCATAGATTTTTCCTACTTCGAGGCCGGATATATCCACCGCCTCGTCAGATCTTTTGCCGAGCGGGATAAATTCGTAATAGATATCGTTGTCTATGGTCAGGAGCATGGCGGGGTCGGCGGGATCATTTTGCACGGCGAAGAAACCTTCGGAGGCATTATAATTCTCCACATAGTGCATATCCAGACCTTCTGTCAGGCGGGTGTATTCCTCGCGGTAAGGGTTGAAGGAGATTCCGCCATGAAAAAACACCTCCAAGTTGGGCCACACCTCACGCAAAGATCCGACACCTTTCACCTTTATAATCTCCTTAAGCACCGTCTGAAACCATGAGGGCACACCGGAGATGTTTGTAACGTTAGCATCTTTGGCCGCATTCACGAGCGCGGGCAGCTTCTTGCTCCAGTCGGGCATGAGCGCGACCCTCTTCTCAGGCACGCGGAATAGATTGACGATCGGATTGATGTTGTTGATAAGTGTTGCGCTTAGGTCGCCCACTTTGACACGACTTCCGGTCAGATCCAGTTCGTTGGCGAACGAGCCGCCCAATATCATGGCTTTACCGCTGAAGAGGCGGCTACCGGGGTTAGAGCGAAGGTAGTGGGCCACACTGTCGGCCGCCCCTTTGTAATGGCAACGGCGCAGCGAATCGGGCGTGATGGGGATATATTTCGACTTTCCGCCTGAGGTGCCCGAAGACTGCGCATAATTATAGCAGTGGCCGCGCCAGAGCACATCTTTTTCACCGCGCACCATGCGCATCACTTCCGCCCGAATATCCTCATAAGCGTGCATCGGCACTCTTGCCGCAAATTCCCGGCGCGGATCGGGCATCGAGGCCAACCCTTTAAAATCATATTTTCTACCTATCTCACAGCCGGATGCACGCTTGAGCAGCGAACGCAGTTGCGCCAGCTGCAGATCTTCAGCACGCATTCCCCAGGTGTCGGTGCGGCGGGCCAGATGTTCAAAATATGGGCGTGAGATAGGTGTCAGATCCATTTAAAATGATTATGTTTTGATATTCACTCTACAAATATAACACTTTATAACCATTTTTTGTTATTCTTGTCTTTTGCTCACTCGCGAAATTTATATTAATTTTGCGTAAGTCAAAGTGTCTTAGACTCCCCCGCACCCTACGGGAGCGTTCGCTCTTTGCCGACTCGCGAATATAGCGAATATTGACGGAATCTTCAACATTCATTATATTTGCACTAACTAAGCTATAAACTATGAAAGGATTAAAGTTCACCGTTTTTCTACCGCTACTGGTATTCGCTCTCTCTTTTATCTATCCTCATAAGGCGAAGGGCCAGATAATCCCGGTGTCGCATCAACAGCAGTTTACCGACTCCCTGCGCCAGGAGCTTATAAACGCACCTTATTTCACTCTTTTCAAAGATAACTATTTCACTGTCGGAACGTCGCTCTTCCATGAGAAACCCTCAAAATACAACTCCGACGTTAAGTTCCAGATCTCGATAGCCCAGCGACTTACGCGCACCACGCTCCCGTGGAATTCATTCATCTTCCTGATGTATACGCAGAAAACGATGTGGAATGTATTTCAGAACTCGATGCCTATGCGCGATATGAATTTTAACCCCGGCATCGGATGGTCGATACCATTCTTCTCAAAAGGTCGTTACGCTGGAAAGGCCACCGTATTGATCGAACATGAGAGCAATGGCCGCGACGGTGAGGAATCACGAAGCTGGAACCGTATATCTTTCTCAGCCTCAACCATTATCGACCGCTGGCTGACAGTGCATGCGAAGTTCTGGATTCCAATCGTTGACGGCATGAACAACCGCGACCTTCTGAAATATGCCGGTATCGCGCAATCGGGCGTACAGATCACCACCCCCGATAAGAAATTCGGATGGTCAGTCCTGCTCGTAAAGCGCAAGGGATGGAATCTGAATTTCAACACCACGGTTGAATTTAACTGGCGAATTCATGAGAAATCCAATCAGTATCTTTTCGTGCAATATTATAACGGATATGCAGAGAACCTGCTGGATTATAACCAGTTCCACTCCCGCCTGCGCGCCGGAATCGTAATCAAACCCCGTTTCTTCTCAGAATTCTGATCATGCCTGAAATTTTATCATCCACACCTTATTCGTTATCCTGGCTGCTGTGCGCATCAGCATTTGCCTGCGCGCTGCTCACAATCTTATGGTTTATGCGCCCGATGATCAAGGTCGGCTCTTTCAAAACCCGCGATGTCTCACCCGCAACGGCTGATGCGCCCAAGGTGTCGGTAATAGTCTGCACGGAGAATCGAGAAGAGGAGCTGTTAGCATATCTGGATTCCCTCGTCTGCCAGGGTTATCCCGACTATGAGATAATCGTAGTCAGCGAATCCACTTCCGAAAGCACCGAAATCTTAAGCGAATGCTGCTCGCGCCGCTACAGCAACGTCTATGTCACCTTCGTGCCTCCGGAGTCACATAGCCTCAGCCGCCGCAAACTTGCCCTAACGCTGGGTATGAAAGCGGCCAAGGGTGAGATTGTGGTCACCACGGTCTCCAATGCCGAGATTCCATCCCCGTCGTGGCTTTCCGAACTTACAGCCGTTTTCCGCATGGAGGGGAGCGCAGAAGTGTCGTTAGGCTATTCGCACCTTGATTTTTCAAAAATGAAAGGGGCGGGAAGATGGTATAAGGAATTCGACTCTGTAATGACCGATGCCCGCTGGTTAGGGTTCGCGCTGCTAAATAAGCCATACCGCGGCGACGGCTTTAACCTCGCCATGCGCCGCGACCTCTTCTTCAGGCATAAAGGATATTCCCGCAGCCTCGCGCTGCTGAACGGCGACGACGACGTCTTTATCAACGAAGTGTCGGACGGCGACAACACTCAGCCCACACTGAATCCGGAGAGTATCCTCAGTATCGACTGGGGGGAATCATCATCGCGTATCTGGAGCATGCGCAAAGAGCAATACGACTACACCTCTCACTGGTTGCCGCGTGCTCCATTCGTCAACGCCGGCATATTCTCAGCCATGCAATGGATAATCCCGCTCCTCTGCGCCGGAGCAATACTTGCGCCCTTGATGAAGCTGATCAAGACATTGACATTCGATGTAATGACGCTTTGCGCCGTCATTGCGCCGGTGCTGATCTGGGAGCTCTTTCTGCTCTGCGAAATCCTAATCTATCGCCGGGCCGCATCGCGAATGCAGTCCACGCGCCTCTGGTGGGCGTTGCCATGGTTCATGCTCGCGCGTCCGATAGTCAACTTCCTCTTCCGCCTCAACCACCGCGGCTCCAACAACACCACTTTCATCTGACATCAAAACTCATAAAATCATGACACTATATCCCGCTCTTATACTCGACGCACTCAAGAGCGTGCGTTACCCCGGCAACGGCAAGAGCCTTGCCGAAAACAATATGATCGAAGACGACATCCGAATCGATGGCAACAAGGTTTCATTTTCTCTGATCTTTGACAAACCTACCGATCCGTTCGCCCGTTCGGTGGTTCGCGCTGCCGAAGCTGCCATAGCATCGGAAATATCTCCCGATGTTGATGTCACAATCAACATCAAGAGCCGTCAGCCCGCTCCCGCTCCCAAGCCCGCAATACTTCCCGGAGTGAAGAATATCGTGGGTGTTAGTTCCGGTAAAGGTGGTGTCGGCAAATCCACTGTCTCAGCTAATCTCGCCGTGGCACTCGCCGCCAAAGGTTATAAGGTCGGCCTGCTTGATGCCGATATTTTCGGACCATCGATGCCGAAAATGTTCGGAGTGGAAGATGAACCGATCTATATGGTGAATAAGGAGGGTCGCGACTGGATCGAGCCTATCGAGAAATACGGCGTCAAGATGCTTTCCATCGGTTTCCTCGTAGATAAGGAGAAGCCGGTGCTCTGGCGCGGAGGTATGGCAAGCAATGCCCTCAAGCAGCTTCTCACCGACGCATGGTGGGGCGAACTTGATTACTTCCTCATTGATATGCCTCCTGGCACCAGCGATATTCACCTCACCCTCGTGCAGACCCTCCCCATCACAGGCGTGGTGGTTGTCAGCACACCACAGGAAGTGGCATTGGCAGATGCCCGCAAAGGCCTCGCAATGTTTACAGGGGAGGCAGTCAACGTACCGATTCTCGGATTGGTGGAGAACATGGCATGGTTCACTCCGGCCTCTCATCCCGACGAGAAATATTATATCTTTGGCAAGGAGGGTGCAAAACGACTTGCAGAGGAACAGGGTGTGAAACTTTTGGCTCAGATTCCGCTCGTGATGGATATCATGGAGCGCGCCGACAGTGGAAAACCGGTTGCAGTCGAGTTAGAGGAAAACCCCGAGACCGGCAACCCCGAAGCACAGGCATTCGCCTCACTCGCCGACAATGTAATCGCCGCCGTCGCCGAGCGCAACTCAACTCTCCCCCCGACTCATCCCGTCGAGATGAAGTAATCCTAATACCAGTAGGGCCGTCACGGAGTGACGGCCCCTATCCGCAGCCACGGAGTGTCTGCGTTACGGTTTGTCTTGGGGCGGGAATTCGGAGGGGTTGAAGCGGGGAACGGCATGGTAGTCGTCGCGTTCGATGTCGTCGATTTCAGGCTCCACTAACTCTCCCTCCGCCGGCAAGCGGAAACTGAGGAGCTTGATTTTCTTGCCGCGCGACAGCCATTGCTGCTCGTAGAAAGTCTTGATGGAGGTCACCGGGTCTGCCTGTCCGGAGCCGTAGAGGTCGTCGGTGTCGGCAAGGATTTCGAGATTGTTGAGCTTAACCATGCGGCGGGTATATTCATAAAGGAACGGAGAATCGGTCTTGAGATTCACGATGCCGTTGTCGCGCAACATGCCGCGGTAGAGATTCAGGAAGCGCGTAGACGTGAGACGTTTACGCGTCTTTTTCATCTGCGGATCGGGGAATGTCACCCATATCTCCTCCACTTCTCCCGGTTCGAAGAATTTATCGATATTCTCTATCTCGGCACGAAGAAAAGCCGCGTTGGTAATTCCTTCCTCCTCCACGGTCTTGGCTCCTCGCCATATCCGCGCGCCCTTAATGTCTACACCTATATAATTGCGGGTGGCATCGCTCTTGGCGAGACCTACGGTGTATTCCCCCTTGCCACAGCCAAGTTCAACTACAATTGGTGCTTCCCGCTTGAAGAATTCAGCGTTCCAGCTGCCACGATAAGGGAAGCCGTTTTTTATCAATTCCTCGCGCGGATACTGGAGCGTGCAGGCAAAGTCACGCATCTCCGCAAATTTCTTCAGTTTATTCTTACCCATTCCTTTATCGGTTAATGCTTAACAGTTTACGATTAATATAGATTAGTTTATCAGCAGAACGGCGACTTTCACAATATCGCCGGCAACCGCGCGCACCACAACCTCTTTGTCGCCTAACGGTCCGACCGAGACCGTTTCGCCGCAATCCCGCCTTTCAAAGAGACGGATTCCGCCGGGAGAGTAGACACCGACATAATCTATCGGCACCGAAGCGCTTATCTCAACCATGCCTCCGGCACCGCTGATAACGACAGCCTCCGCATCAGGCATGATATCCTCCACTCCGGCCGGAGCCTCGATCATGAAGTCTTTCCAACCGGGAGCCTCGCGCCAGCCATCTTCGTAGCCCGGCGCAACTAAAAGCCTGACTTCTGACACATCCACGCCCGAAAAGGCCTCTTCACTCAGCAGGGGAATATCCGCTCCTTTTGTAGTTACATCCACACTCTTCAATCCCTCGATGTTCCGGAACGCGAATGGTTCTATCTTTTCCACATTCAAGCCGAGCCTTATTGACGAGATCCTGCACCCGGCAAACGCACCTTCGGGAATCACATCGGCGTTGATGAGATTCCCGTCGAAGAAGTCTCCGGTCATAGCGAATCCTAAGACGGGATAACTCAACGCGAACTCATCAACGGCAGGAAGATTGGGGGTATTGAAGAATGCGCCTTCCCCGACCGCGACACCTTTCCTTAAGGAGATCTCTGACAGAAAGGGAATCTCAGCAAGAGCGAAATTACCGATTTTCCACACATTTGGAATCGAGAGTGAATGCAATGAGGTGCGCATCAAGGCACGGTCGTGCACTTCGGTTAACTGCGTTGGCAACTTCAATTCTTCAAGCATGGCGCACCCGTAGAAGCACTCTTCAGCAACGACCCAAACATCGCAGACACTCATGTCCGCACTTTTAAGCGCCTTGCATTTATAAAAGGCCCGGGGGCCGATATTTCGTAAACTTGAAGGGAGGGTCACGCTCTCCAGCGGAGTCTCTGCAAAAGCCCCCTCGCCGATTTCTGTCAGTGAAGCCGGAAGGGAAATTGTCTTGATATGAGTGGCGAAAAGGGCAAACGGAGGCAACACACCGTTGCCGTACGCGTCGTCTCCCTTTATCGTGAGTCGCGACAAATCAAGATTCGTAACGGTGGCCGGCAACCGCTTGAGGGCCTGAAGTTCGGAAGAAAACGCTTCCCCTTCGATCACCACCTTTTCCGGCCCGGCATCGATGATTTCTCTGAGAACGGACGCTAACGATCCCGGTGCAAGAGTATATGACGCACCCCACAAGGGCACGATCACGAGCACCAGCAGCATCGTTATTAAAATTTTTCTCACCATCGTCAACAACTCAATTTACAACAAGCACTTTACCCACAGCTGCGAAAGCATCGCTGTCAGGCGCGCCGGAAGCAAGGATATAATATACGCCGCCCGGCACTCGGCGTGCGTTAAGATTGGTGACATCCCACTTTATCTCCCCGCCTGCCGCGAAACCAAGCTCTTTCACCAGATTCCCATGGGCATCCATGACCTTCACCAGGGCATTGTCCTGCAGGCCTTCGATGTTTACATATCCGAAATAGTCGGGACGAACCGGATTGGGATATACCGTTACATCGCTGTTACCTGATGAATCGGAAGCAGAGGTGGAAAGGAAAAGTTCCGCCAGACCTTTGCCTGTGGAAATCATCATCGAATTGTTTTCCGGGTTATAGCAGATGCCGTAAATATCGTTGTCGGGAAGCGGGGAATTGTCGGTGGTGTAGCTTTTCATCACCTCCGATCCGTCGGAAGAGGTTATGACGATACCGCCACCCAACGTGCCGAACCATTTGCGGCCCGAAGCATCCGCCGTGATAGCATTGACCTGCACGCCATCGAGCAGATAGTCGGCCTGACCGGTGCCGTCGTTACGCGACACCTTGATGCGGCTCACCTTGCCGGGATTTTTAAGGTATTCGGCAGGGGAAAGGCGGAACACACCGCCGTCATGACCGATCCACAACATCCCTGACGAAGGATCTTCGTAATATGTGGTGAGAAACACAAGGTCGAAGCTGCCGTTTGAGTCAGTCATCTTAGCGGAGGTTGCGACGCGGTCGTCAGAGGTGTTGTCGAGCGTACCGTTTGTGTCATAAATAGTCAGCGGATATTCATAACCTCCGCCGAAGTGGAGCAGCATATTCTTCGATGAAGAACTCTTGAGGGCCGTAAGCTGCTGAAGCTCCGCACCATTCACTCCTTTCACTTTGATTTTGCCGAACTGTCGGAATGACGAGGCATCCGCAGAGGCAGCGCGGTCGGCAGGAGTCCAATACCAGAATTCAAGATTATCCTGCTTGCTCATCGCTTTGTCACGGTCGAACCAGGCTGTCCACAGGTTGCCCGAATTATCGAACGAAGGAGCCGAAAATGAGCTGAGATTTACCCATGTCGTGAAATTCTGATGCACTGTCACCTGACGCGGATCGCCTGGCACCGCCTCACTTGCCCTCGACATCTTGAAAGATTTCGAAGGATCGGCCAGATCGACACGCATCAATCCGTTGAATACCGATCCCGAATAGACATGATCGGGATTCTTCGGATCGACCGCCACACCGGCCGGGTTCGACTGATAGAAAATCTGGTACGGAGCGCGGTATGTGGTGCTCAGCGGAGTCCACTCCCCGTTTTTGTATCCGCAGATAAGATCCGGCACCTCCGCGCTATATTGCGTAAAACGCGTGTCGTTACCACGGTTTCTTATCAGCATACCGTATTTCGGCGAATAAGTCATATAGCTCGCTTTGAACGGATTGGAAGCATTGGGAGCCATTTTCTCCATCTGGACAGCCCAGGTGGTTGCCCACGGATCGGAATTGGTAGGTTTCAGCCGGCGCAATCCATTGCGGCCGTTATCAAGCCAGAAAGTGTCGCCGCTCCAGCCCACCATATTTTTGAGATAGTCGTCTTCGTAGCGCGTATAAATCTTGGAGTCGTATGATTTATCCACGCACCAGATGCTGGCACCGCCTGAAATCATCAACCCATCTTTACGACGCTCCACACTGAGCACACGCCCCGGATGCTTCTCCTTAAACATCAACTCATTGCCTGAGAGTTCGACACTCGCAAGTTCTTTAGTCATGTCCCCGCCATACAGAATATAAAGTCGGTTCTCAAACGGCACCAAATAAAGCAAATCAGCGAAATCTCCATATTTGGTGAAATCATCCCATTTCGGATAATTCTTGAACTCCGTATAATATAAGGCATCTTCGGTGGCGGCGGCCAGCAGGTTGCCGATGCGGGCCACACCCATCAGTTTCGTGCCGAGATTTACAGTACGCTTAATCTCGCAATTATTGTCGTCAAGCACCAGAAAGCCAAAATCCGTAGGAATATAAGCCTCATTATGCTCCGGAGCGAAGGAAATTCTTCCTACATTCTTCGAATAATCCGAGCCGGCAAGTTTCAGACCGGGCACATTGACCACCTCACCCTTGTCATAGATAAGGTCGATATTGCCGTTGTCATAAACCGCCATCAGATATTTCTTGGCAGGGTTGTATTCGATGGTCTGCAGGATATTTTCCGACAGAAGATTCTGGTTGTTAAGGCTCTGCATCTCATCCCCCTCCTTATCGTAACGGAAGAGTGTGAGATAGTTCATACCGTGATCTCCCCTACCCTGATAAAAGGGTTGAGTCCGGCTGAGCAGATATGTATAATCGGGAGTATCCACAAGTCTGTCGACACTGCCGTCGTAAGTGGGATGCAGACGCCACTGCTCGGCCTGAGCCATCAGCGGCATAAGTGCCGCCAGGATATATAAAAAGATTTTTTTCAAATTATTAATCTCCAAATTAAATGTTACACAATCCTATCCTCAGAAATCAGTCGCAAAGAAAATCAGCGAGCTTGCGCATGGCGCGACCTCGGTGAGAGATAGCGTTTTTCTCCTCGGGAGCCATCACGGCGAATGATTTATCGGTCTCCTCGGCTATGAAGATCGGGTCGTAGCCGAAACCTCCTTCGCCTGTAGGCTCGGTGGCAATATAGCCGTCAACCTTACCCTCGAAAGTGTAAGTCTCACCGTTGAGAATGAGCGCGATGACCGTAGCGAAATAAGCCTTTCGGTTCTCCTTACCCTCCATCTCGCGCAGCATCTTATTGACGTTGTCGGCAAACGAACAATGCTCGCCGGCATAGCGCGCACTGTAGACGCCCGGAGCACCATCGAGTGCCTCCACCATCAGGCCAGTATCATCGGCGAAACAGTCGAAGCCATAACGCTCCTTCACCCAGCGGGCCTTGATCAGAGCATTCCCTTCAAGAGTCTCGGCAGTCTCCGGGATATCGTCATGACACCCGATTTCGGCAAGGCTAACCACTTCGAATTTATCACCGAGGATGGCGCGCGCCTCCTCTAATTTATGCTTGTTATTGCTGGCGAACACCAGCTTTCGTAACGCTTTCTTTTCCATATCTATATATTAACGCCAAACCGCCTCCCCTTATTGCAAGTAATATTGGACCAGAATGAAATAGGATTATTTAAAAATAGTTATTAACATTGCAAGAATAAGATTTTGTCGTTAATTTCGCATATTCATTAGTTTCACTTGATTTATGACTAAATTTTTCTTCCGATATATATTTCTCGCCTTAACTCTTGTCTTGTGCCAGGGGATAAGTGCTGCTCAGACCGCCCCTGTCGCTCTGAATGATATCATCGGCAAGGGGTTACCTGTTGTAGAGGTCTGTACCGAGAATGAACAGGAGCCGACCTGCGACATTATCTATGCGCCCGAAGGTCTTACGGGCACAAGTATCACCAATGCCATAAAGGTGCCCGGTCGGTTGAAAATCTATGACAATGAAGGCGCGGTGGCTTACGACACGGGCGATTATGTCAAGAGCGAGAGCGGCATGACGATCAAGGTGCGCGGCAACACAAGCGCTATAACTAAACCGAAGCCGTTCAAAATCAAGTTGCAGAAGAAAGGCGACCTCTTGCGCAGGGGCGATAAAAAGTATAACGACAAGAATTGGGTACTGCTCAAAGATTATGCGCTGACAACTTTTGTCGGATTCACTGTGAACGAGGCTTTTAAGCTCTACTGGACACCGCAGGGCGAATATGTGTCGCTGATGATCAACGGCACATATCGCGGCATCTACCTCTTGGCCGAAGCAGTGGAGAGAAACGCCGACTGCCGAATCAACGTGGATAAAAGCGGATTTATCGCCGAGCTGGACCCTTATTGGTGGAACGAGGATGGAGAATATCTCACCTCCCTGTCGTGGAACCCGTGGTTGAACTACACTTTGAAATATCCCGATTTCGAAGATGCCACCGAGGATCAGCTCAATTATATCCAGTCGGCACTTGATGAATATGAGCAATCGATAATCGACGACACATACGACCAAGTGATTGACTGCGAATCGTTCGCCCGCGCCTTGTTGGCTCAGGATTGCTTGGGCATTCAGGATTGGAGCGGCTCAAACATCTATTTCTCGAAATATGACGATTCCGCCGATTCAAAGATGCACCGCCCCGTGCTTTGGGATTTCGACACATCCGAATGCACTCCCGACGCATGGAGCAACCCTCACATCCATTATTTCAACCAATTTCTCGACAGCCCCAACACTGCCTTCAAAGCTGCATATATCGACCTCTGGAACCGTGAGGGACGGCAGGCAATCGATCAGGTGATTGAGAAAATCGAGGCTTTCAGAAACAGCGACAGGATTGAGGCAGTCAACCGTGCCGCCGAGTTGACAAAACAGCACTTAGGACTCAGTATGTGGAAACCTCAGGACTGCCTCGACAGATCCATCGCATGGTATAAATCGCGCAAAGCATGGATGGAAAATGCCATCGGCAACATGGAAGAGGAATTCAAAGCCTCAGTAAGCGAAATCGGGGATTCCGAAACACCTCCTGTGGTCATCGAAGGGAATACAATACGCTCGGCAAACGGAGAGCCGTTCAGTGTCTATACGTTGCAGGCAATCCCCCTTTCAACCGACGGAGCATCGGAGGTCACCGTTCCCGGATCGGGCGTTTACATTATAGTTTCGACCAACAAATCCCTAAAAATCAATATTCAGTAAAACCTCAGCTACGGCTCTTGTTGACCAATGGACGATGTGAGCAGTTTATTTCTTGGGATTGTAGTCCACAGCCATTTCTTCGAAGAAATAGGGGTTGTAGAGGTTTCCCTGCCGGAGCGATTTCTTCTTATTGTAATACCCTTTGTCGTTAAGGGCTTCGGTGAGCACTGGGTCATCAGCTAAGAAACCTTTCAGCCAATTGCGGATTGTGCCCGGTTTTAGTGAGTTGGTGACAATCATAAACGCACGGTCGGGCATCTCCGGCTTCACGAAATGATGGGGACAATCGCGGATGATATAGGTTATCCCTTTCTTTGAGGGTTTGATTTCATTAAAACAGATCCAATAGCTGAGGTGATCGCCGGCGGATTCGAGTGTGAACCACCATTTCTCTTTCTCACGGGGAACAGTGTCTATCTCGTTGGTTTTCGGATTATATTTCGCCGTGAACATATATTTGATGAGAGCCTTATGTTCGGGTGCATCCTTGTGCCATAAAACGATGTGCTCCACATCATTGCTCTCCAATTTCACCTCCTTTTCCGAAGCATCCTTGAATTTAATCTTGCTGTCCCAACCTTTGGGAAGAATCATTTCGACGTTTTTGAAAGTTATGCCATCCTTCATGGTTATGTCGGCCACACCCTTCGCTTTGGCCGAAGCGCCGAGAGCACATAACACGCACAATGCGGTTAATATCGTTCTAATCAGTTTATTAACTTTCATGTTTTTTTACTTTTTATGGTCGTTGCTTTAATTATCGTGAGTGAGACATCTTGTCGGGCTCGCCGGGATACCACCAGCCGTAACCACGGTCGGTATAGGTGCCTGTCTGCGGTCGGTATTCATAACGCGCGTCGTACTCAAATTCGAGAAGTCGGTCGAAATGCTCGGGAATCTCCCCGCCGATACGGTTCCCCTGACACCAAAGGCGCAGAAGCTTGGGAAGTGAGGCTATATCAGCCTCACGCAGACGGTTATATGAGCAGTCAAGACGTTCGAAAATCTCAAGGTCGAGCCCCGTAAACTCGAGAGTTTCCAACTGATTATAGCTGCAATATAGCCATCGCAGGCTTTTGCATCCGGCGAATTTCAGTGAGGTCATTCCGTTGTCGCTGCAATGCAGGGCGTCGAGCTTGTAGAACCCGCTTACATCTAATTTTTCAATCTTATTCGAGAAGCAATAGATCTGTGTCAGCACTTTCTCCTTCCCTGCGATAGCCTCGTCGAGAGAGGTTATGCGGTTACTGTAGCAGTAGATCCACTCCAATCGCGGACAGTCGGTGACATTGAGCGATGTGATCTCATTCTCTCCACAATTCACAATCTGCAGCTGAGGGGAATTGCTAAGGTCAAAGGTGCCGGAGATCTCGTTTTCATAGCAGAAGCAATCTATGAGGCGATAACGGTGCGGCACCTCCAAATGTCGGATTCTGTTGATAGCACAATTCAGAGTCTGCAACGACACACATTCCGACAGGTCGAGACTCTCGAGGCGGCATTCCCTCACATCAAGATTGTTCAAGGTTTTGCACCAGCCTATGTCGAGATGTTGAAGACTGTTATATGACGCATAGAGTTTTGTAAGTGACAGGCATCCCGTCACGTCCAACTCCTCCAAACCGGTATTGATACATTCCACCTCCTGGAGCAGAGGACAGTTCGACACGTTGAGACGCCGAATCTGATTCTTGGAGCAACGGATGCTCACGAGCGCCTTGCACCCCGAGAGGTCGATATCCCCCTTCATGTCGTGTTCGCCGAGGATGAGTGAGAGTTTGCCGTTCTCATACTTCACTTCCGAACCCCATTGGTTGATAGGAAGGTCCGAACACCATTTCCCTTTGAATCGCCAGTTTGGTCCATCAGTGTCATTGAAAAGCTTAACAAGATATTCACGCACCTCCGCCTCCGAAGGTAGGTCAACAGTGACGGCCTCCTGCACCACCTTCACTTCCGCCTTAGCGCGACCGGCAGTGATGCGAAGGGTCGTGGATCGTTCTTTGCCGGTGGTATTAGGCAGAGTGGTGTAAGGTATTTTTACCTCACCGGCCTCGCCAGCCCGGGTCTCAAGCACGCCGTAGAAATGCTCCGAGGTATTGGGAATCTCGATCGACCAATCCTTATTAGTAGTGAAACGCAACAACACCTCACCGCCGTCAGCATTCGCAGTCAGCGTCTCGCCATCCAAAAGGGTGATAAAATCCGGTTTAGGAGGTTCGGGCTCCTCCTCCGCCTTAGAGCAAGACAGAAAAGTCAGAGGGATTGATAGAAATATAGGTAGGAAAAATCGTAAAAACTTCATATCATAAAGAATATATTGGTTAGTTAATGTACTCCAAGCGCTAAGACCTCAAATACTTAAGACTTAGTTTTGAGTTTAAACGCTAAGGTTTCAAACCGCTAAATTACACCATCCTCCTCAAAATCCGTGTGACATTTGTCACATTCCGCTCCCAGTTATCACTTTTTAACTTCTCAGATTGTGGTGCGAACGAAGTGAGTACACTCCTCCGGCTGTATCTTATCCCTTAACCTAAATATTCTTTACGGAATTACTGAAAACTGACCGCCGAAAACTGAAAACTTTTTATTAATTTTGCAATTTGATAACTTTTTCAAGATAACCACACCGATTATGGATTACAATCATAAGGAGATCGAAAGCCGATGGCAGAACTATTGGCGTGAAAACCAGACTTACAAGACAGTTGAAAACCCCGACAAACCGAAGTTTTATGTGCTCGATATGTTCCCTTACCCCTCGGGTGCAGGTCTGCATGTGGGCCATCCTCTCGGTTATATAGCCAGCGATATCTATTCGCGCTTCAAACGTCAGCAGGGTTTCAATGTGCTTCACCCGATGGGTTATGACGCTTACGGTCTTCCCGCCGAACAGTATGCAATCCAGACCGGTCAGCATCCCGAAAAGACTACCAACGAGAATATCGCCCGCTACCGTTCGCAGCTCGACAAGATCGGTTTCTCGTTCGACTGGAGCCGTGAAATCCGCACCTGCGACCCGGAGTATTACAAGTGGACGCAGTGGGCTTTCATGCAGATGTTCAATTCATATTTTGATCTCGATCTGAAGAAAGCGCAGCCTATCGCGAAGCTTGTGGAGCATTTCGCACAACACGGCACCGAGGGAATTCACCCGGCCTGCACTAAAGAGATCGCATTTACGGCCGACGAATGGAATGCTCTTTCGGAGAAGGAGCAGCGCGAACGCCTGATGAATTACCGCATCGCCTATCAGGGCGAGACGATGGTGAACTGGTGTCCCGAGTTAGGCACCGTGCTCGCCAATGATGAGGTAAGCGAGGGTCTGAGCGTGCGCGGTGGTTTCCCCGTGGAACAGAAACTGATGAATCAGTGGTGCTTGCGCGTATCCGCCTACGCTCCCCGTCTGCTCGAAGGGCTGGAGACCGTGCAGTGGTCTGACTCGCTGAAAGAGACTCAGCGCAACTGGATCGGCCGCTCGGAGGGTGCGGAGATGCGCTTCCCCGTTGCCGGCAAGGATATCGAACTCGAGATCTTCACCACCCGCGCCGATACAATCTTTGGCGTAACATTCATGGTGCTTGCACCCGAATCTGCTTACGTAGAGATGCTCACCACCCCCGAGCAGAAAGAGGCTGTAGAGGCTTACCTCAACGAGGTTAAGCACAAGACCGAGCGTGAACGCCAAATAGAGAAGAAAGTGTCGGGCGTATTCACCGGCAGCTACGCCATCAATCCCCTCACCGGCAAGGAGATTCCTGTATGGGTGAGCGATTATGTGTTGGCAGGCTACGGCACAGGAGCCATCATGGCTGTGCCGGCGCACGATTCGCGCGACTACGCTTTCGCCCGTCATTTCAACCTCCCCATCATACCCCTCATCGAGGGCGCAGACGTGTCAGAGGAGAGTTTCGATGCCAAAGAGGGTAAGATGATCAACTCTTGCGGTCCGAAGCTCGATCTCAACGGCATGGAGGTGAAAGACGCTATCGCCAAGACAAAGAAATTTATCGAAGAGGAAGGTTTAGGCAAGGTTAAGGTGAACTATCGCCTCCGCGACGCCATCTTCTCTCGCCAGCGCTACTGGGGCGAACCTTTCCCCGTATATTATAAGGACGGTGTGGCTTATCTGCTCGACGAGTCGCAGTTGCCGCTGCAGCTTCCGGCCGTTTCAAGCTATCTTCCCACCGAGGACGGTCAGCCCCCGTTGGGTCGCGCCGAGAACTGGACCACCGCCGAGGGATATCCTCTCGAACTCTGCACGATGCCCGGATTCGCCGGTTCGTCGGCCTATTATCTCCGTTACATGGATCCGCGCAACAACGAGGCGTTGGTAAGCCCCGAAGCCAATAATTATTGGCGCAATGTCGATCTCTACGTCGGCGGAGCGGAGCACGCCACAGGTCACCTTATCTATTCACGTTTCTGGAACAAATTCCTTTACGACCTCGGCATCGTGGTTGAGCCGGAACCGTTCAAGAAGCTGGTTAACCAGGGTATGATCCAGGGCCGCTCGAACTTTGTTTACCGAATCAAGAACACCAACACTTTCGTAAGCCACGGTCTGCGTAAGGAGTATGACACCACCCCGATCCGCGTGGATGTAAACATCGTTTCAAACGATGTACTCGACACCGAGGCATTCCGCAACTGGCGCCCTGATTACAAGGATGCAGAGTTTATCCTCGAAGATGGCAAGTATATCTGCGGGTATGCCGTAGAGAAGATGTCGAAATCGATGTTTAATGTGGTAAATCCGGATGATATCGTGGAGCGTTACGGTGCCGATACACTCCGTCTCTATGAGATGTTCCTCGGTCCGGTTGAGCAGTCAAAACCGTGGGATACCAACGGTATCGACGGCGTAAACCGATTCCTCAAGAAACTTTGGGGCCTCTTTGAGAAAGCCGACCTCAACGCCGACAAGGAGATGACCAAGGAGGAGAAAAAGGCCGTTCACAAGCTCATCAAGAAAATCACCGAGGATATCGAAAACTTCTCGTTCAACACTTCGGTGGCTGCCTTCATGATTGCAGTCAACGAGCTCACCGCGCTTAAATCCACCAACAAGGAGGCTATGGATGTGATTGCACGCCTTATCGCTCCCTTCGCTCCGCATATTGCCGAAGAGATGTGGCACCGTCTCGGTCACGACAGCAGCGTTGTGGATTCGGAGTGGCCCGCTTACGATGAGAAGGCACTCGTGGAGGACACCGTGAAATATCCCGTCAGCTTCAACGGTAGAACCCGTTTCATGATTGAAATCCCTGCCGGCACAGCAAAAGAGGAGGTGGAGAAAATCGCCCTCGCTGACCCGGCAGCGGCCAAATGGCTCGACGGCAAGACTCCGAAGAAAGTGATCGTAGTGCCCAACAAGATTGTGAATATTGTTTTGTAGGCATTAGGTGTTAGGCTTTAGGCTTTAGATAATTGTAGAAATGCACCTACAATATCAATCAATGCCTAATCCTAACGATCCTCAATAACAATTAACTAGTGCCTAAAACCTAAAGCCTAAAACCTTATGAAAAGAATCGCTATAATCTCAATTATAGCCGCTATCGTCGGCACAGCTTTCGCCGGCTTGGCAAAGACCCATGTGATAGGGGCCAAAAGCCCGAAACCGGCATGGATGGAGAATGCCGTGATCTACGAGGCTAACCTCCGTCAGGGCACCGCTAACCGCAACCTCAAAGGTCTGCAGCAGGAACTTCCCCGCCTCAAGGAATTAGGTGTGGACATCATCTGGCTCATGCCTATCCACCCCATCAGCGAGAAGAACCGCAAAGGCACGATGGGCTCGTATTATGCCGTTAAGGACTACAAGGCGGTAAACCCGGAGTTTGGCACGATGCAAGACCTGAAGGATTTCGTAAAGGCAGCTCATGAAAAGGGTATGAAAGTTATCCTCGACGAGGTCTGCAACCACACCGGCTGCGACAACGCCTGGGTAACGGAACACCCCGAATATTATGCCCGCAACGAGAAGGGTGAGATGTTCGGACCGTTCGACTGGACCGACACCTATAAGCTCGACAACTCCAACCCGGCCACTCGCGCCGCGATGATCGACGCGCTCAAATTCTGGGTGCGCGAGGCCGACATCGACGGTTACCGTTGCGATGTGGCCGGAGAGGTGCCTACTGATTTCTGGGAAGAGGCCCGTCTGCAGCTTGAGGCCATCAAGCCGGTATTCATGCTTGCCGAGGCATCTACCCCTTCGTTGATGAAGAAAGCTTTTGATGCCGACTATGCATGGCCGATGAAAGATGTGTTCAACGCCATCGCCGCCACTCAAGGTGTCAACGAATACGCCAAGCAGCATAACCAAAACCTCCCGAAGATGACCGCCGCCGACATTCCGGCCCTCATCGAACGCCAGAAGACCGAGTATCCGCGCGGCAGCGTCCACATGAACATGATCACCAACCACGACCTCAACTCATGGGAAGGCACCGAATTCGAGCGTTTCGGACCCGCGGTGGAGACTTTCGCCGTGCTGAGCTATACCCTCCCCGGCATGCCGATGCTTTACACCGGTCAGGAAGTTGGCTTCAATCACGCCTTTGAATTCTTCGAGCACGACAAAGTGCAGCCAGACTACAAGGCGAACAAATACACCAAGTTCTATCAGATTCTCAATAATCTCAAGCACAAGAACACCGCGCTCAATGCCAACGAACCTATAGAACGCACAAACTTCATCGACTCCGTAGACCCCGATGTGCTCACATTCACCCGCCAGAACGGCAAGGACAAAGTGGTGGTGATCGCAAATCTTTCCAACAAGGTTTCCAACGTGCATTACCTCCGCCGCGAGCCGTATGTGGTGGAAATGACCGATATCTTCACCGGCAAAGAGGCCCGCATACCCAAGGTGCTAAAACCATGGGAATATGTAGTTTTCTCAACACCGGCCAAATAAATTTAACTGAAAACAAATGATCTTCCCGGCTCCGGCCAAGATTACTTAGCCGGGCAAAGTGAGAGGAAATTTCAAAACAAATTTGCCGAATGCAAAAAATTTATTAACTTTGCATCCGCAAGCCCTGATGGCGGAATCGGTAGACGCGCTGGTCTCAAACACCAGTGGAGCAATCCGTGCCGGTTCGACCCCGGCTCAGGGTACAGGAGGATTCTCGTTTCGAGAGTCCTCTTTTCTTTTACCCCTACCTCTTAACACATTGAACAACACAAATATGAATTCCTGAAGTTTGTTATATTACTTGGTTTTATGTTTGCGTATATCAGATATTATAGCTAACTTTGTTATATGAAGAAAAAACTAACAATTGAAGCTTTATTAGTTGAAGCCAAACAATTCTGCGTAAACATTTCAGGGGTTTACAAATCTGAGTTATTTGGAGTTACTGATGGTAAAGCGGTTGGTACATTTGTTGAACATCTTTTCCAACAATATCTTATGGATCGTTATGATTTAACGATTGGTAATTCAGCAAATGGATTAGATCTCCCTTCTGTTAACACTGATATAAAAGTCACATCGATCAAACAGCCACAGTCAAGTTGTCCATTTAAAGATAGCAAACAGAAAATTTTTGGATTAGGATATAACTTACTTGTTTTTGTCTATAAGAAATATGATGACCATGAGAAAAAGATGGGTATGTTAGATTTCGTTTCATGTAGTTTTATAGATAAAAATCGAACGGCAGATTTTCAGACAACAACAGGTATTCATAACATAATTTCCAATCAAGGAAATCAGGATGATGTCTTTGCATTCTTGATAGACCATAATATACCAAGCGATGAGGTTACCTTATATAAGATGGCAGGTGAAATTCTAAATAATCCCCCACAAATAGGCTATCTTACGATATCAAATGCACTTCAATGGAGACTTCAATATGGGCGTATTGTCTCTTTGAATGATTCTATTGAGGGTATCGAACAGATTATCAAATATTCCAATGAACGAATTAATTAATCAAATTCGGAGCATAAGTTATTATGAAGCGAATTCCATTATTAAGCAACTAAGTGGGATTGTAGATTTTTTTTCTTCAGACCAAGAGAAGGTAGAGTTTATCTCTTCTTATGAGTCGATCACAAATAATGTCTGTGAAGACAGAGTCTCCTATGGCGATTGGCAAACGCCAATGCCGTTAGCAGAAAAAGTATGTGATATTCATTTGTCAAAATATGGTGTTCCGGATATAGTAATAGAACCTACTTGTGGACTTGGTGCTTTCGTATTTTCAGCATTGAAAAAATTTCAGGGTATTAAAGAGATTCATGCAATAGAGATTAATCGTCAATACACAACAGAATTAAAACTAAAATTGCTATGGAATGCATTGAACTCTCCGTTACAAAACTACCCAGATATTTACATCTATAATGCTGATTTTTTTGAATTTAATTTTACACCCTTAGTAAATAAATGTAAACAAAAGAAATGGAATATTGCTATTATTGGCAATCCTCCTTGGGTAACTAACAGTCGTCAAGGGATGAATAACTCCCTTAACGTTCCTTCAAAGAGAAATCGTTATGGTCTAAAAGGTATTGATGCAATTACTGGCAAAAGTAATTTTGACATAAGCGAGTATATTACTTTAGAATTATTGAAATTATCACAAATAAATGATGGTGGCATTTCTTTTCTGCTCAAAAACTCTGTGATCCGCAATATCTTAGTGAAACAACATACTGAGAATTTACATATCGGAAATATTGAGCAAAGACTAATTGATGCATCATCGGAGTTTAATGTGTCAGTAGATGCTTCTTGCTTTTTTGCACAGTTTAATTGCAGACCGTCTTTTACTTGTCGTGTCTTAGATTTTTATTTAAAATCATATTTGCGAGAATATGGATGGATAAATGACTCTTTCGTATCTGATATAAAATTATATAAAAATGTATCTAAGTATGACAGAAAATCTTCTTATGTATGGCGCTCAGGCATTAAACATGACTGTGCCTCAATTTTAGAGTTAACGTATGCAAATGGCCTCTATACAAATGGATTAGGTGAAATAGTTCAGATAGAAGATGATTTAATTTATCCTTTACTAAAAAGTTCGGATGTATATAACTATCAAGATAATACTTTTAGAAAATTTGTAATTGTACCACAACGAAATGTTGGAGATGATACCTCTAAATTAAAATATACGCATCCGCTTACATTTTCATATTTAACGAAATATCAAAATGTATTTTCAAGGGACAAAGACCCTGAAAAATGGAAAAACTCAAATGAAACCGGATAGTAAAGATAA
>JAIEAO010000159.1 GCA_029071345.1 Muribaculaceae bacterium
GTATATAATTACTTTGAGATTTTATATACCATACCCAAAATTACAAAGTAATCTCCAAACTCAATGTGACATTTGTCACATTCTAACTTTTATGCGTTGTGGAGATGCGGAAGAGGCCGGTGGTGGTGTCGAATTCGATGCCGGGGCGGGTGAAGTAGAGGGCGAGATCGCCGGAGTCGGTGAGTTGTCTGTGGGTGCCGGTGCGTACCCCTAATTTTTTATCCATCAACCAAATTCTGTCGGTGAGCTGCAGGGCCATATCCAAGTCGTGCGTTGACATGAATATGGTCTTTCCCATGCTGTGGGCTAATGAATACAGCAGCAACATATTCTCGACTTTGCTTGGATAGTCAAGGAATGCCGTCGGTTCGTCGAGGAAGATTACCGGTGTTTCCTGTGCGATAGCTTTTGCAATCATCACTTTCTGCCGTTCGCCGTCGCTGAGGCTCTGCACCATTCGGCCGCGCAGGGAGTCAATCCCTATCAATGTGATTGCGTTATCCACAGCCTCTTTATCGGCATCGGAAAATCTACCCCAGAAACCTGTGTAGGGAGCACGCCCGAGACCAACGAGCGTTTCGACATCCATGTTTTCAAGCAACGGCTTTTCGGTGAGCACCACGCTGACGGTCTTTGACAATTCCTTACCGCTGAAATCGTTAAGATTTTTTCCGTTTATCTCCACTGATCCGCCAAGCGGTTTCTGAAATCCGGCAATGGTGCGGAGTAGGGTAGATTTCCCGGCTCCGTTAGGGCCGAGGAGACAAGTCAGTTCGCCGGGATAGAGAGTTGCGGTGAGTTTCTGCGTCACCTCCTTCTCACCTTTGGAATTGCGGTAGCCTGTGGTGAGATCCTTCACACATATTTCTGCTGTTTTATTCATCGTCTGTTGAATCTTCCTTTAAATATGACATAAAGAATTACAGGCACACCGATCAGCGGGGTCACACCATTAAGCGGCAGCACAATGTTTTCCGGCAATACGCAAAGCAGATTGCAGAGCAACCCTACTACTGCCCCTGTAAGGATACATCCGGGAATGATAATGCGATGGTCAGAGACGCGGAAAATCATCCTGACGATATGCGGCACGGCAAGACCGATGAATGATACCGGTCCGCAGAAGGCTGTGACGACCGAGGTCAATATACCTGTGGTGACGAGCAGCATATTACGCACCCATTGCATACTTATGCCGAGATTCTGTGCATAGTTCTCGCCGAGAAGGATAATGTTCAGAGGTTTCACCATCAGAATTGATAGGATTAATCCCGCTCCAATAGTGATTGAGAAAACGGGCAACTGATTCAAGGCCACCCCGTTGAAGTTTCCCATACCCCACATCACATACCCCTGCACACCCTCTGCCGATGATAGGGAATTAAGCAGAGTGATGATGGAGGAGGTGAGATAACCGACCATTATACCGGTAATGAGGAGCATAAGGTCGTTTTTAAGCCATACGGAGAAGAGCAAAAGTAATCCCATGATAGCGATACTTCCAGCAAATGCTCCGATAAGGATCGCCATGTAACCACCCCATGAGTAGCCGACAGCCGATACGGAACCACCGAGCAGAAGTATCACGAAAGCGACACCCAAGCTCGATCCCGAGGTTATACCCAATATCGAAGGACCTGCCAACGGATTTCGGAAAGCAGTCTGGAGCATAAGACCCGAAACGGTCAACGCACCTCCGGCAAGTAGGGCAGTGATGGCTTGTGGCAATCGGCTGTTGATGACGATAAAGCGCAGCGGCCCGTCGGGGTCAGCTCCCTTGAAAAGTATTTCGATAACCTGTGCGGGAGGTATCTCCACCGAACCTACGAAGAGGTTCAGCAGAAACAACGCTACGGTCAGTATGCAAAGGATTACGAATCTCATTCTATTTCATTTGTTGATAGTAACGGAGAGCGGGTTGATCGGGGAATAATTCGGGATGAATCACCTTAATCATCTCCTCAAGCATCAAATCGGGATGAAACGGAGTCTCCTCGAAAAGGTTGACATAGCGGGTGTTGCATCCGAAAACATTGCCATCCTTGAACGCCTTGAAACGCGAATTCACAGGTGCGTCAGAGGATAATTCCTTCAGCGACTTTTCCGTCTGCTGGTTGTATTTGATAAACCAGACATCGGCATCGTGGGCTTCCGCAAGCACCTTTTCAGGAGCTAACTGCACGCTCCCCGTTTGATTATATTTCGCAAAGGGATTTGTTCCGCCTGCGTCTTCGATGTAACGCCCTGTGGTTGAGTTAGCACCCGGCACACCCCATGTCTGTCCATATTGAGTGTCGGTAAGCACCTTAGGTTTATCTTTGGCGGGCGCAGCCAGCTCTTTAAGATCGAGGTATCTCTTTTCCGTTTCGGCAAACATCTTCTGCGCCTCATCCTCTCGGCCGAACAGCAGTCCGAAGAATTTCACCCATTCGGCTCTCCCTAACGGTGAGGTCTCCATATAGTCGGCGCATTCGATGATCGGTATTCCGAGATCAGCGACGCGGGCATAGCGGTCGTTATTCTCGTAGGGTGAAAGCAGAATTGCATCCGGATTAAGCTTGATGACTTTCTCGATGTTGGGGTTCATGTTGTCGCCGCAATCGGCAAGATCACCCGACTTACGTCTTTTTACCAACGCATCACCCTTGATATATTCCGCGCTGCATACACCGCCGATTGATTCAGCGGCGTTAAGTTCGGAGAGGAGACTGGTGTGGACGGTGGAAAGCACAAGAGAATTGCTCAAAGGAACTTTCACTATAATTCCCTGCTGAAGGTTCTCAGGCAATACGCTGTCGCGCTTCACGAGAATGTATTTCTGGAGCATTCGCACGGAATCCCACGGGTTGCGCACGGTTACTGCCGTATAATCGGGAAGCCTTTCGATAGAGAAAAATTCCGCGTAAGAGAGGGAATCGCGGGCTCCCGAAGCTTGTGTATTTGATGAGGAATGACTTCCCCCGCACGAAGCGAGGAAAGTCATACTCACCATTAGGGCTGTCAGACAACGAAGCATCTGTCTCCCTACCAATCTATATTCCACTATTTCTATTAGTTAATTAGTAGCTTATGTTCACGAACAACACATCTGTCGGACCTACGCCGCAGGGGATTCTGCGCTGGAAGTTACCGGCTTTGTCATAGAGATTTGCGTAACCGGGAGCTGTATACTGAGCATGCTCACCATCCATCTTATAGGATAACACAACTATTTCGCCATTCATAGGATTTACAAATGCGCTAATGGGATATGCGATCTGAGAATCTGTGGCTTCAGTCATCTTGATAAAATCACCTTTTTCTTGTAAAGTGGTAGTATCGTATACCTTATAGGTTATAGGACCGGCAAACTGTTTTGAAGCCTGATTATTAATTACATAAAGATGATTGCCGGCGATGTCCATGCTTGTTCCGAGGCATACTTCCTGAATGTCGTCGATAGTCTTGCCGGTAACCTTCAGAACCTTCGCGGGGATGTTGCCATAGTTGCCCATGCAGGTGATGAAGAGATCTGTGCCATTAGATACACACTTGGTCGGGTTGAAGATCACGTTATGATCCTTCAGTTCCGTCTGTGTAAAGGTAGTAAGGTCTACGAATGATAGAGAGCAGTCGGCATAATTATTCAAATAGTTCATACCGTCGGAGTTGGTGACAACGAGAGTGTTACCTATCACACCCATCTGCTCGGGGTTCGGACCAACTTTAACCGTGCGGGTGATTTCCAATGTCAACGGGTTGATCTCGCATACATAGCCCGTATACATCGATACATAGAGCCTACCGTTTGCCTTAGCCATGAAGCGGGGGGTGGTAGCCTCACCGGTGGGGCGGATACTGCCGATGATTCTCATTGTTCCGGGATCTACGGCCCAGATGATGTTGGATGTGGAAACGGTGATAAACATACGGTTTCCGATTGTCAGCATCTGGTTGGCCTCTTCACCTATCTGAACGCCGTTAACCTCCAAGAAGGCATTTCCGTTCTCTCCGTTGTTCAATCCCGAGAGGGCATCATAGACGGATATCGATCCGGGGAGCTTGGTATACATGTTTCCCTGGTTGAGGATGTAGAAACCTAAAGCGATTTCGCCACTCTCGTTCTTGGGCTCATCTTTGTCGTCTTTACAAGAGGCGAAGCCGAGAGCCACGGCTGCCATCAGAAATAAAAATGCAAATTTTTTCATATCGGTTTTAGTTTTCAGTTTTATGTTTTCAGTTTTCAGTCCCCACACTGCGCTTCGCTTATGTGGGATTAATCATGATTAAGCCTCTCCGAGGCTTCCATTCCTCATTTTATTTTAGCCATCTCATCCTATTCTCTGCGGACGCGATATATCGCGTCCCTACTATTTACTTATCACTTCTCACTTCTCACTAATTTAGATTATACGTCAGTGTGAATGACCAGCCGCGGCCGGGCATGGGGTAGGAGGCCACAATCTCATATTGAGTGTCGAAGATATTGGTGAGGTCGAAACGAAGGTCTACGGCGTTGATCTTCTTGAAATGGAAAGTGTGCATCAGCGACACTCCCATCTCGACATATCCGGGAATCCTCGAGATCGGAACGTTGGAGTTGGTGCCATAACGGTCGCTCTGCCCTGTGCCGTGAACCACAACATCCACCCACGGATTCTCCCAACTGAGCGATGCAGCTCCGTAATGCACAGGGGTGTAGGCCACCTGCTTGTTGTAGTCGGTATCGCCGGGGTTGGTGCGGGGCTGCACACGTTGCCAGCTGTAGTTGCCTGAAAAGACGAGATTCTGATTGCGGGCAAGTCGGAATGTGGCGCTCGCCGTCAGGTCAGCGCCGAAAGCACGCGCCTTTGCAATATTCTTCATCGTCCAGACATACATATTCAGCGGTATGGCTATGATCTTATTCTTCACCGAGTTGTAGTACACATCTCCAGTCAATACCACGGTCTGGAGCCAACCTTTTGAACTGTGTTGCCATGTTAGCCCCAGGTTCACTTGATCAGTGTCCTCAGGTTTGAGCGATACACTTCCCTGATGGAAATAATAGCTCTCATTGAAGGTTGGCATCCGGTAGATATTCTTGTATGAAGCGCGGATGAAGAAAGGATTATCCTTAATCGGCTGCACCGAAACGCTGACCGATGGGGAGAGTTTATTGACATCCTGCGCACTTTCACCAACCTTTACGCCGTTATCGTAAATGGAATAGAGCAGCCGCGCCATAGCCACCATCCATGAATTCTTGAATTTACCCGTAAGCGACTGTAGGATAGAGTGTCGCCACGGACCGATAACGTTCATCTGATTGGTGGATAGATCATTATAGATGTAATCCGCCGAATAGTTGAACGATAATTTATCGGTAGGGAGATAAAGGGCAGACCCCGACAGGTAAACTTCGCGCTGATAGTAGGACTCATCCCACAATCCGTTGGGATATTTGCCGTCTTTATCCTGATATCGCGACGCATCCCAGTTGAATTTGGCTAATCCCTGGAATGAGAACTTGGATACAGAGAGATTTTTGTAAGTCAGCTGTCCGAAAGCATTGCGTTCACGAATCTTTTCATTGCTGACAGGATTATACAGAATCACCGGCCCTGGCAAGTGACGGCCGTTGTCATAGTAATACACCTTCGCATCGAGGATTGAGGCGAAGGTGGGTCGCCAACGGGCATTTATTTCTGCATGACCGGAATTCATCATACTGTTGTCGCGGCGCTCCCTTGTCTCGTAGAATCCGTTTTTGAGGGTAAACGGATAGTTGTTCTTAGCGTGGGTGAACTCACCGATGGCTGAGAACGAAAAATGAGGAGTGATGGTTTTGCTGACCTTGAAATAAGGGTTGTAGGTGCCCCATGCTCCGACGCGCATCTGACCGGTAAAGTGCCAGAGAGAATCATGCGGATTAGGCACAGACATCGTGGATATGATGATTGAAGCCGCCGAAGCCGAAGCCTTTGCCGGGATAAAGATATCGCTGTTGTCGCCGACGATAAGCGAAAGACTCGCCACATTGTCAAGAGAATAGCGCGAAAGGTCCACATTGCCGTTCTGGCAGTCGCTGAGTACGATGCCGTCATAGATCACACCTGTATGTGCGCTTCCGAATCCGCGCACCGACACTGTTTTCAAACCTCCGGCACCACCATAATCGCGGATATTGACACCCGGCAGGCGGTGAAGCGCATCGCTGATATCGGTAACCCCCATAGTCTTCATCCTCTCGTTGGAGAGATTGAACAACGGAGCAGAACTCGACACCTCCTTACGCACACGTTCAGATACAACCTCATATTCCTGAAGTGTATGCGCGATAGTATCGTTTGATGCTCTGGCTGGCTGTGCTGCCAACAAGCCTGCTGTTATGCAGATGGGGAATTTTACAGATTTCATATATTCTCTTTTTCCTCGAAAGAGTGTTTATATACGATGGATGAAATTCATCTACTGAAAACGGTAGGTCTTCGGACTTATCTCAACTTCAGGCATACCTTCCCGATCATCAGATCAGTGGCATAAAAGACTTTGCCTTAGTCATAAGAGAATTACCGCAGCGGGACTGTCCGGGATTCTCACCCGGTTCCCTATTAATGGCACAATGCCAACCGCTTTCACCCACAAAATTAATACATTTTCCCCATTCCACAAAAAATAAGCGCACTTTTAGGGTGCGCTTATCAATCGATATTTTTTAGAATGCGGATCAGAGGTGGCGTTTTGGTTTGATGTCGAGTTTTACGGGTTTGATCATGTTCTCGGGCGAGAGGATCGTGTCGAGATCTTTTTTGTCGAGAATGTCATGCTCAAGCACGAGGTCGTAAACGCTCTTGCCGGTCTCCATGGCCTCTTTTGCAATCTTGGTGGAGTTCTTGTATCCGATCACGGGGTTGAGTGCCGTGACAACGCCAATGCTGTTGTGAACGTTCGAACGGCACTTCTCTTCGTTGGCCGTGATACCGTCGACGCAGCGTGTGCGGAGTGTGTCGAAGCCGTTGATCATGAGGTCTACTGATTCGAAGTCGCATTGTGCCATCACGGGCTCCATTGCGTTGAGCTCCATCTGGGCAGCTTCGCCCGACATGGTGACGCAAAGCTCGTTACCGATAACCTTGTAGCAGATCTGGTTCATCACCTCGGGGATAACGGGGTTAACCTTACCCGGCATGATTGAAGAACCGGGCTGCATTGCCGGAAGGTTGAACTCGCCGAGACCGCAGCGCGGACCGCTGGCAAGAAGACGGAGGTCGTTGCAGATCTTGTTCATCTTCACTGCCACACGTTTCAATGCAGATGCGTAACCAACGAGGCAAGAAGTGTCAGATGTTGCACCAACGAGATCGCCAGAAAGCTTGATATCCCAGCCTGTGATTTCGGCGAGGGCTTTCACGCATTTCTCGGCGTAACCGGGTTCTGCGCAGATACCGGTGCCGATAGCTGTGGCACCCATATTGACTGTCAGGAAGTCTTCGGCAGCCTCGTTGAGATGCTTGATCTCGTCGGACAGTATAGCTGCAAAACCGCTGAATGTCTGCCCAAGTGTCATGGGCACAGCATCTTCGAGCTGTGTGCGGCCCATCTTGATTATGTTCTTGAATTCCTCAGCCTTCTTGCGGAACGACGCGATAAGTTTCTCATAGTGCTCCATGAAGCGGAGGTGAGAGAAATACATTCCGATATGGATTGCGGTAGGATAGGCATCGTTAGTGGACTGCGCGCAGTTCACAATATCATTAGGTGAGCAGTAGATATATTCACCTCTCTTATGACCCATGATTTCGAGCGCACGGTTGGCGATCACCTCATTGGCGTTCATGTTGGTTGTGGTTCCGGCACCACCCTGAATCATATCGATCGGGAATTGGTCGTGATGTTTACCTTCGATCAGCTCCTTGCAGGCCTGCACGATGGCGTTGTATTGTTCATCGCTGATCAGGCCCAGTTCATGATTGGCCACAGCCGCTCCCCATTTTGTGATGGCGAGACCTTTGATGAACAAAGGATAATCTTTGAGATGGAATTTACTGATTTCAAAATTCTCAATTCCTCTGAGCGTCTGAACGCCGTAAAGTGCTTCTTCGGGCACTTGGCGAGCCCCGATAAGGTCGGATTCCTCACGGTAGCCTTTAGGTGCATTTGTTTCCATAATTATAGGTATATATTATTGTTTTGCATGGTTCTTTTTATAATCCTCGTAGTAGCCGTCGAGAATCTGACGCACAGCCTTGCCAATCTTGAGATAGGCGTTTTCATCAAGGTTTGCGAGAGATGCGCGCACCGACCAGCTCGGGCCGTCAAATCCGCTGCCGTTGAGAAGCACAACCGATGTCTGAGAAGCGAGGCGTATGACGGCATCAAGAGGTTCGTAATTCGCTTTGAGCCAGTTGCAGAAGTCTTCGCCATAAATCCTCTTTCCCCAGACCATAAGGTCGATTTCACTATAATAGCCCACTCTCAACGGGTCTTCCACAAGCTTGAAGCCTGCTCCCGACCAGAGTGCTTCCAGACGGTCGCCGATCATTTTCTGCATGGCCTTGCGGTAGCTGTCTTTCTTATCGAGCAGGCAAAGCAGCGAGAAGAGTGCCATCTGAATCTGCTGGGGTGTCGAAAGTCCGGCTGTATGGTTAAGTGCGACAGAGCGGCTGTCGGCTACGATGCGGTCGATGAATTTAATCTTTGAGGGTTCGAGCGAAAGAGAAGAGTATCGGCGCTCGAGATCTTTTTTGTCGTCTTCTGGCTCTGCTGCGATCAGTCGGTCGTAAATATTGTCTTTTGCAAGAGCTATGGTTGCCAGACGCCAGCCCGTGGCTCCGAAATATTTGGAATAAGAGTAAACACAGATCGTGTTGGCCGGCAGAGTATACATCAGGCTCTTGAAATTGTGGGCGAAAGTGCCGTATACATCATCGGTGACGATCATAAGGTTTGGATTGTCTTTCTTTACGATGTCAACAAGATAGTCTACACATTCCTGACTGAGTGTATAGCTTGGCGGATTGGAGGGGTTAACGAGAAATACGAGCTTCACGTTCGGATCGCGCAGTTTATCCATTTCCTCTTTCGGATATTGCCATGTATGCAGCCCCTCGGCATCAAGTGAATTTGCATAAATGCTCACCACATTGAAGTCATAGCGGTCGAGTTGTGGAATTTCAATATAAGGTGTGAAGATCGGTGTCATCAGGGCTACGGTATCACCTTTTTTGAGCAGATGATTCTCCTGAAGCGAATCGAAGATGTAGCACATGGCCGCAGTTCCGCCTTCAGTGGCGAAAAGGTCGTATTCCTCGCCGTAGCCGGGTGCGTTGTCACCCATCTCCTTGGCCATGTAAGCTTTTACGATCTTCTCGGTGTTGGTGAGCATGCGCACCGGGGTGGGATAGTGGTCGCCAATGATGCCGTCGGCCCATTCGTAGGCCAGAGAATCGGCATCGATGTTCAATTCCTTCTCACAGTAGTCGATGGCTTGCTGCAATAGATGCGCACCCGAGCGGGCGGAGTTATCGCGCAGGAACTGACGCAAACTCTCACCGAGATCTTCTTTCGGAGGCATTCCGGCGATGCCGGGCTTCATATAAAGTTCGTTTCGGCAAACCTCAACGGCCCACTGACCTAAGAGAAAGAAGGCCTCACGCGGTGTCGTGGCGATCCAGTTAGGATTACCTCGGCCGGCGTTCAGGAAGGTGGCTGTGGAGGTTTCCGAGCCCTTCTTAGCCATCTTGATGAGTGTATTTTTAATTTCGAAAGGACTCATCGATTCGAGTGCTTTCTCGTAATTTCTCATTTCTTCTTTTGTTTTCATAATATTAATTTTTGATTTGCCGAAACATATTATCAAACCGTTCGGCAAATATGTTAAATGACTACATATATTTACATTATGCAATAAATTACATTACCAAGCCCATTATTACGGCCATAAGTATAAGCAATGTGTTACCGATGGCGTATGTCACTGTGTATCCCATCGCCGGCAGTGTGGAGCCTAACGAGTCCTGGATTGCTCCGAGAGCTGCGGTCGTGACCCGGGAGCCTGCGTTGCAACCGAGATTGATAGCAGGCGGGAACTTAAATACTTTATCACCCAGCCATATTCCGATAAGCAGCGGAACGGTGGTGGCTATAATTCCGGCAACGAACAGCATCCATCCCACCTGCTGAATTCCATGAACGAATGTGGGGCCCGACTCAATGCCGATTACAGCGATAAACATATTAAGACCCATATTATTGAGTACCCAAAGCGAGGATGACGGTATGGCACCAAATGTCGGGTGTTTTGATCTAAGCCATCCCAACACAAGACCTGCGATAAGTGCGCCGCCGCTCGTTGAGAGGCTTACCGGGATTCCGCCGAGATGGATGGTGATTGCTCCGATAATTGTACCGATGAATATGCCGAAGCCGATGAAGACCATATCGGTGGCGGTGGTCGGGCGGTCTACATAACCGATCTCTTTCGCAGCGCGGTTTACCTGAGCGTCAAACCCCTGAAGTGTCAGCGTGTAGCCACGGTGCAGTTTGGTTTGAGCCAATACCGGAACCGGGTTGCCGTTGGAGGTTACGATGTCGGAAATCACAACTCCGGCCATCGACGGCATATCGCGCAGCTCCTGAACGGTAATATTATCCAGATTCTTTTTTGCTACCATCACCGGCACTTTCTCTACGGCAAATGTCAGCAGCTCCGCATCGGCCACTTCTTTGCCGAGCCATGAGGAATCGGAAAGCATCGCATCGCGGCGGCCGGTGATTACTATGCCGTCGCCGGCACTGACTTCGAAATCGGTGGTCGGGGAATCTTGCATCGTTCCGTCGTGACGAATTCGCTCCACTATGATTCGCACACCCTCTTCTTTAAACTTTTCCTCGATCTCGCTAACCTTACGGGGTGTGGCGAAGAAATCTCCGCCGGCAATGAAAGCCCTGAAGATTACAGACCTGTTGGCATTGATATATGCGGGGTCTGAAGAGATCGAATCATTGTTCATGGTCTTTTCGAGCTCGGCAGTCTGCTGTCTTACCTTTTTGATACCTCCGAGCATAGCCGGACCGAGTGTGCCCAGAATCCATGCCGAACCGATCGTGCCGAAAATATATGTCACGGCATAGCAGACCGGAATGATGCTGGACCAGGCTGTCTTGTCGGCATCTGAGGCATTCAGGTTCGATATAGCATCCTGTCCGACTCCGATAACGGCTGAAATCGTCTGCGCCCCGGCGAAGAGTCCCAAGGCTTCTCCTATATTATAGTGGAAGAGCAGGGCGGTTCCCCATGTGACAAGAAAGCAGATCACGCACATGGTGATGGCAAAAGCCACCTGTTTCAATCCCGATCCTTTAAGGGCCCGGAAAAACTCAGGACCTACGCTGTAACCGATAGCGAAGAGAAAGAGCAGGAAAAACACGGATTTCACCGGACCGCTGATCGGGATGTCGAGCTGTCCGACAAGCACACCTACCAGCAGAACCGACGTGACAGTTCCCAACGAGAATGATTTGTATTTAAGTTTGCCAATCCAAAATCCAATGCCGATCACAAGAAAAATTGCAATAGCCGGATTATCCCTAAGTGTTTGTATAAACCAATCCATAAGCATGAAATAATTACGGCCTGCATCGGATCTTATTCCCGAAGCGGCCTGTTTTTGTAAATTCTAACATTTATTTAATATGATTGGTTTGAGGAAAATACAATTTAAAAGGATGTTATAAAACATTAGAATTCCTTAAACCTTTGATGAATGGTAATGGTTTACATATTAAATTTATTTTAAACAGCTGATATCGGAATCCACGCTCTCCACTTTTCGCTAAGCTGTATCTTTCTAAAATTATAACGATATGCTGACACTACAGCTCTTATTTGTATTAGTCGCCATTATTCTTGGCGCGCGACTTGGAGGGATAGGTCTCGGAGTCATGGGTGGCGTGGGGATGGCCATATTGGTTTTTGTGTTCGGTCTGGAGCCGACAGCCCCGCCTATCGATGTGATGCTGATGATCGCTGCTGTAATTTCTGCGGCGGCCGCAATGCAGGCTGCGGGGGGTCTCGACTATCTTGTGAGGCTCGCGGAGAAACTTCTCCGGAAAAATCCATCGCATATCACGATCGTAAGCCCGCTGGTGACCTATCTCTTTACATTCGTAGCCGGCACAGGCCATGTTTCTTACTCTATCCTGCCGGTGATTGCGGAGGTGGCGAGAGAAACGAAGATCCGTCCCGAGCGACCTCTCGGAATCGCTGTCATCGCTTCGCAGCAGGCCATCACCGCGAGTCCGATTTCGGCCGCGACAGTTGCACTTTTAGGTCTTCTTACCGGATTTGACATCACGCTTTTTGACATAATGAAAGTCACAATCCCGGCCACACTCGTAGGCGTGATCATTGGCGCGTTTCTTTCCCGCAAGGTCGGTAAGGAGCTGATGGAAGATCCTGAGTATCTGCGCCGCGTGGAGCAGGGGATGATCAAGGAAAATAATTTGGAATTCAATAAGATTAAAAGCCTATGGAAAGCTAAATTATCAGTGGTGCTCTTTATCCTCTCAACCGTGATGATCGTACTCTTCGGATCAATCCCTTCGATGCGTCCGAGCTTCAACGGCACTTCGATGGATATGCCTCAGCTTATTGAGATTCTGATGCTCTCCACTTGCGCGATTATCCTTCTCATCTGCCGTATCGACGGTATTGCTCCGACGCAGGGCAGTGTCTTCATCGCCGGGATGCAGGCAGTGATAGCCATTTTCGGTATCGCATGGATGGGCGACACTTTTATTCACGGCAATATTGAGGTGATCACAGGTGCGGTCAAGGATCTCGTAACCAACTGGCCATGGCTTTTCGCTCTCGCACTCTTCATCATGTCAATCTTGCTTTACAGTCAGGCGGCCACCGTCAGGGCGATTATGCCTCTCGGAATCGCACTCGGACTCAGCCCCTGGATGCTGATCGCTCTCTTCCCGGCTGTGAACGGCTATTTCTTCATTCCGAATTATCCGACAATTGTGGCGGCCATCAACTTTGATCGCACTGGCACAACCAAGATAGGTAAATACATCCTTAATCATTCCTTCATGATGCCGGGAATGGTAGCCACCGTAGGAGCAATACTTTTCGGCCTTCTCCTCATCCAATTCTATCAGTAATAACCCCAAAAATTTAAACATATGAAAACATTGAAACAGATCTCATTGTTGGCAATGCTGATGTTGGCCTCGGCTTTCACAGCATTTGCAGCGAAACCGAATGTCTATATCCTCGCAACAGGAGGCACTATAGCCGGTACAGGTAAGTCAGCAACATCTTCCGGATACACTGCCGGGCAGGTTGCGATCCAGTCGCTCATCGACGCGGTTCCGCAGATGCAGGACCTCGCCAACATCACAGGCGAACAGATTGTAAATATAGGTTCGCAGGATATGAATGATCAGGTATGGCTTACACTCGCAAAGCGAATCAACGAACTGCTGGCTCAACCTAACGTCGACGGCATCGTGATCACTCACGGAACCGACACAATGGAGGAAACAGCCTATTTCCTTAACCTCACCGTAAAGAGCAACAAGCCCGTGGTGCTCACCGGTTCTATGCGCCCCTCGACAGCTATGAGTGCTGATGGCCCGCTTAATCTCTACAATTCAGTAGCCACTGCTTCCGACCCCTCTTCAGCAGGACGTGGTGTCATGATCTGCATGAACGGTCTCATCCTCGGCGCTGAATCAACCCAGAAGATGAACACCGTGAGCGTTCAGACATTTCAGGCCCCCGATGCCGGACCACTCGGATATGTCTACAACAGCAAGCCCCACTATAATATGGCTACACTGAAAAAACACACCACTGAAAGTGTGTTTGACGTAACCAACCTTACCTCACTTCCCAAAGTCGGAATCGTTTACTCTTATTCCAACGTTTCAGACGATGTTATGAACCCCTTCCTCACAGGCGGATATCAGGGTGTGGTGCACGCCGGCGTCGGTAATGGTAACATTCACAAGAATCTCTTCCCGAAACTTGAGGAAGCAAGAAGGCTCGGCATCGTAGTGGTTCGCTCAAGCCGTGTGCCCACCGGTCCCGTAACCCTCGACGACGAAGTTGACGACCAGAAATATCAGTTTGTAGCTTCATGGGAGCTGAATCCTCAGAAATCGCGCGTGCTGCTGATGCTTGCCCTCACACGTACCAACGACTGGAAGGAGATTCAGAAATATTTCGAGACATACTAATTAAGGCATTAGGTGTTAGGCTTTAGGCATTAGATAAAAGTAGAGCCTAAGGTCTAACACCGTTAAGAGATTTGTATACCTTGACGGAAGTAGGATCGCGGTATGCCGCGACCGTTTCAAGAGGGAATTTTTATTGGAATTAACTAAAGCCTAATGCCTAAAACCTAAAACCTAAAATAAATTACCATGAAAACATATTTAACTATAGCCGCCGCTTTGATTCCATTGGGAGCAATGGCACAGCAGGATCGTATCAACGATTACCGCACCACCGACGAGCAGGGTATTATCGAAAGCATCGCAAAGATTGAGAAAAAGACCGATAAATTCAATCTCTATCTCAATATGCACGGCTCTTTCAATGCCGACTGGAATGGCTCTCACTTTGACGAAGTCAAATTCAAGATGAATCAACTGCGCATCGAGGCCAAAGGACAGATCAACAGTTGGCTGAGTTATCGCTACCGCCAGCGCCTCAACAAGGGAGACAGCCCTAACGGCTATCGCGACAATCTGCTCAACAGCATAGACATCGCCGGCATCGGAATCAACCTCGATAAGTGGTCATTCTTCCTCGGAAAGCAATGTGCGTCGTACGGCGGTATAGAGTTCGATCTCAACCCGATCGAGATCTATCAGTATTCCGACATGGTCGACTATATGAGCAACTTCATGAGCGGTGTGAATATCGCATATAACTTCACACCCAATCAGCAGTTGCAATTTCAGGTCCTCAACGCCTATAACGGCTCGTCTTACGATATGTACGGCAACTATGAGAAAGCCAAGATACCTATGGTCTATACACTGAACTGGAACGGAAATTTCGGCGACGTATACAAGACCCGTTGGTCGGCTTCTGTAATGAACGAGACCAAGAAAGAACAGATGTGGTATTTCGCTCTCGGTAACGACTTCAACTTCTCAGATAAGTTTCAGGCATACTTCGACTGGATGTACTCGCGCGAGGGTGTAGACCGCAAAGGTATCATCACCGACATCGTGCAGCATGGCGACTGGCAGGGCACAACTGGCTACAAGACCGCCAAGACCGACATAATGTCGTTCGTGCTCCACCTCAACTACCGCTTCCACCCCGCATGGAACATCTTTGCCAAATTCATGGCCGAGAACGAAGGTGTGTATAAAACCCACCAGCAGGAAGGTGACCCGCAGAACACCATCGAGAAAGGTCGTTACCGCACGGCGTGGGGTTACATCGGAGGTATAGAATACTATCCCTTCAAAGACCGCAACCTCCACTTCTTCGCTACCTACATCGGTCGCGCATACAACTACACTGACCGTGCGAAAGCATACGGTGCGGAAAACTACACCACCAACTGCCTCTCCGTCGGCCTCATCTGGCAGATGCCCGTATTCTAACGTTGCTGTAGAAAGACCTCTCCGGAGTATAAAATAAGAATAATGATGAAGACAAAGTGATCTATTAAATAGCTTCTCACCTCTCACTTATTACTTCTCACTTATTACTTATTACTTCAAAAAAAGTCCTTACTCTTAACATCATATCAACCTTAAGGCCGGAAATGCTCTCAAGCACTCCCGGCCTTAATCATTTCAGTACTATTCCTTTACTGATCATATTTCCCTGTTTGTAAAGCAAATATTTCCTTCTGACGTTCTATTTCAGCAATTAATTGTTCTTTAGTTGGCAGATACGTCAAATATTTGGCCGCATAGAGCTGTTTACTGTCTTTTAAAATTGAGTATCTTGCCAAATCTTTACTTGTTTCAGAACATAGCAGCAATCCAATGGTCGGATTATCTCCCTCTGTACATTTAGTTTCGTCATACATCCGTATATACATATCCATTTGGCCTATATCGCTGTATGTGATTTGAGATGTTTTAAGGTCTATGAGTAAAAAACATTTGAGGATATAATTGTAAAATACGAGATCGATATAATACTCGCCCATATCTGTCTTTATCCGTTGTTGACGAGCAACAAAAGCGAAGCCTTTGCCAAGTTCAAGGATAAATTTCTGTAGATGGTCGATTATCGCAGTTTCAAGATTGTTTTCAGAATAAGCCGCATCCTGAGAGAAACCAAGAAATTCGGCAATTACCGGATTTCTAAGAAAATTATGGCGGTCCTTTTGATAATCAGCAGTAAGTCGTTTCATTTCACTAATGACTTCTCCGCGCTTGGGCTCAGGAGTCTGGAGTAATCGATTATAATACTGAGAACCTATGTTTCGGTTCAAAGTTCGCACGCTCCAGTTTTCACCGGCAGCTTCCCTCATATACCAGTCTCGTTCATTATCATCCTCTATCCTCATCAATCTTTCATAATGGGACCATGAGAGATTTGAGGGAAGATATTTAGCCAATTCAAATTCGGCAGACACTGTCTGCCCTTTGTCAAAAATTTCGGTTCCCAATGAACCGGACACCGTCGG
>JAIEAO010000016.1 GCA_029071345.1 Muribaculaceae bacterium
TTTTTTTCTACATCAACCCGGCATACCCTATTGCGTCTTGTCTCGTGGGCGCGGTTATTTGTATAAGAGACAGATGCAATATTACTATTAATTTTCGAATCTGCCAAATTTCCCCGCAAAAAAAATCGGATTTATGCACCCGGATTAATAGAAGATAGAGGTATTCAGGAATGATGAAAGCTATTGAGGGAAATGTTAAAATTTTTTGGGAATAGTGGTAAAATTTGTTAACTTTGCATACTATCGGATAAAGTTTGTTTTTATATCCAGGACACCCCGGCGTCGGAGGTGTGTTAATGACTGAATCATAGCGTAATAACTATAGTTATGAAAAAAGGAAAATTGATTTTGATGGCGATGATGCTGACGATGGCGTTGTCGGCCATGGCCCGCGATAACAATGAGGAAATCGCATCTCAGCGTCAGAAATTGTCGGAAGCTGCGACTGCTAAAGATTCTCTCAAGATTCTTTATGATATATTCGATTTGTCGGAGCGTAAGCATTATCCGGCCGTGCTGAATGAGATTGATGCTGTAGCGGCGCGTGCGGGAGATAATGCCGCCCGTTTTGACGTGGCTCGTAACCTTGCGAATGTTTATAAGTCTGATTCGTTGCTGAATGTTCTGGAGAACCATGTGAAGCTGCTCCCTGCCGGAGAAGATCAGAATGAGACGCTGCTTTTCATCAATATGAGGCGTACCACCCGACGCGAGCGATTCGGCAAAGCGTCAGACAGTCATGCCAATATCGCCAAGATTATCGCGGATTCCGACACTGCGTCGATGAGCAAATATGATCGCGTTCTGAGGGCGTTCAATATCTGCGAGTATCTGAGCGTGTATGCACAGGGGCCACTGTTGCTTGAATATATGGATGAACTTGACGCAGAGATGAGAAAGGCCGATCTTAAAAATAATGTGCTGACAAATCTCTTTCTTGCGGAGTCTGCCAATATCTATTCCGGAATGGGAGAGAGAAAGAAAGCAGTGGAGACCGACCGCAAGCTGCTCAAGGTGATCGAGGATATGGAGAAAAGCTATAGAGCTCAGGGGCGGTCATACCGCAACTATGATGCAAGCAAGTTTATCATCTATCGCCGAATGCTCAGCAATTATCCCGCACTTGATCTTGAAGAGGCTAATAACCTTCATGAGAAGATTATGGAAATCGTGAAGAGAAATCCGGATGCCGCCGAAGAGTATAATATCCATAGACGTGTGTCGGTTTATCACGCGATGAAAAATAAGCGTTACACCGAAGCACTCATGTATCTCCGTATCGCTTTGCCTTCTGAGAGTTCAAATGTGCGTAAACGCCATCTTCTTGAGATGATGATCGAGGCCGCGGATGCTACCGGCGACCAGCTTACCGCCAATCAGGCCCGCAAGGAGCTCGATGTGGTAAACGAGATTTTATCGAGCGATGAGGCGAGACAGAAATATAATGAGCTTCAGGTGCGTTATCAGGTGAGCTCGCTGCAGGCTGAGAATGCCGAGCTTGAACTGGAGAATAAGAACGAACAGATCATGCATTCGCGTCGTTCGATTATCCTTGTCTCGGTGCTGTGGATTGTCTTCGCCATCGTGATTCTGATATCGCTGTTTTACTGGACGCGTTACCGCCGCATGATGTCGGGTATTCAATCATTTGTGGCATCGGTGGGCAATGAGCGCGATGAGTTGAAGAAACGCCGTTATTATGATTATGACAGGTCGTCGGTAACCGACAATGCGAAAGAGCCTGGAGTCTACAGCAATCTCCCCGTCAAGAAGCATGATTCAGTCTCTCTGCTGAATAAGATGATTAATGATATCTTCTTCATTTCATCGATTTCGATGGAAGATACCAGAAAATATCGTCAGAATGTGAGGGTTGGAAAACTGATGGAGGAAAGCATCGCCACTGTTACGGCTAATCTGCACCGCAACATTAATGTCAATGTCACATATCCTGAGCCTGATTTCGACATCCGCGTTGATAAGGAGTGTCTGCAGAGACTGATCGATCAGATTCTTGATAAAGCCGTGCAGCTCGCTCCACAAGGTGGATCCATTAGTTTCTCGTGCACTCACGATGAGGCTACGGATATGGCGAGGTTTGTATTCGGACACTCAGGCAACGGGTTGCCTCATGGCGATGAGGAGCGAATCTTCGATGGATTTTTCCGTTTCGGAGATCCTGACGGACACAGCGACACGGAGAATGTGCTTTTTGTGTGCCGCATGATAAAGTTCCTTGGCAGTTGCTCGCTTAAATCATCAAGCGGCAGGGCGAATGTATCAGGAGCTATGCTCACATTGATGGTGCCGATCAAATGATAATCTATGGCCGACAACGTAACGAAACGGAGATTCATACCTGAATCTGCGGTGATTATAACGGCCGCAGCTGTGGCCGGCACGTTGGCCGGCCTCGGTGCTTTTATGCTTCACGGAGGTCTGCATCTGCTTTCCGGATGGTTGCATCAGCCTCTGGAAATCGACGGATTCAATTATCAGTTTCTGATATATGTGCCGTTAGGTATGATCGTGGCCGTGGCTTATCAGAAATGGCTCAAAGAGGATCTGCAGGGGAGCACGGGTATAATCAAAAATGTTCTCAAATCTAATAATATCGTTCTTGGAGGCAACTACTGTTACAACCCGCTGATAGGGTGTCTTATCACCGTGGGAATGGGCGGGTCTGCCGGAGCTGAAGGCCCGTGCGCGTTGGCCGGAGCAGCCTTTGGCAATAAGGCCGGAGGGTGGTTTCGGTTGTCGCCTCAAGCCCGCAGGCTTGTATTCGGATGTGGAGCCGCGGCCGGTATAGCCGGAATCTTTAAATCTCCGGTGGGAGGCTTTTTCTTTGCCGTGGAGGTGTTGGGTCTTGAGATGAGCGTCTTGGGAATGACAGCCTGTATTTCCGCGTGCCTGATGGCCTTTGCGGTTGCGTATGTCCTGGGCGGGTTTCAATGGAACATCCAGATCCTGCCTGACCTGCAGTTTATTCCCGAACATTTCGGCTGGATTGCCCTTTTGGGTGTTGTCTCGGGCTTTTATTCAATCTATTACTCATATACTCAGAATCTCGCGGCACGCATCTTCCGGAAAATCACCAATCGCTGGGTCAGCGCGGCGTCGGCCGGTCTCGGCATCGGCTTGGTAGTGTTCCTTCTGCCCGCGATGTTCGGCGAAGGTTACGGACTTGTCTCCGATGTGCTTAACGGCATAGATAAGACTCTGTTGGCTTATGCTCCCTATTATGATGACAGCCATAAGATATGGATATTGTTCGGCGTGATAGGCGCGATGCTGCTTATCAAAGGGGCAGTGGTCGGTGCTGTCAACAACAGCGGAGGTGTTGCCGGAGAATATGTGCCGACCATCTTTGCCGGCTGTCTGCTTGGATTTGTGTTTGCCACGGTCTGCAATATGCACGGCGTAGAGTTGCCGGTGGAAAATTTCGCACTCATCGCCACTGCCGCGACAATGGCCGGAATAATCAGAGCCCCGTTTATGTCGACATTTATCGCCGCCGAAGTGTCTGACCGTTACAGTTTTCTCTTGGCCTTCATGCTGGCGTCTGCCATCTCCTACACCATTGTGAAATTCAACGCCATCTTCCAGTCGCGCCGCCGCCTCAGCTAACCCGTGCATCCCCCTTTGTGCTCACTCCGTTCGCACCACAATCATAATAATCGGGATAGAATCTCAATATGTAAATTCTGAAGCCCCAGCCTAATTTTTAAGGATGATTGCGACAGGGTGAAGGGCGATGTCGAAAGGATTGCCGCGCCGGGGGTCGGTTTCACTTTTCATATAGTAGAAGCTACGTTGTGTATCCCATGAGCCGATAACGATGTTTCGGGTCTCGCCGGAGGGGATGTGAGCGTTGATTATCGCATATCGGTGATGAAGCATCCTGCCGTCAGGAGTTCGGTATGTAAGTGAGATGACAGCTCCCTCGATGTCTGTGGCCGAGTGGTTGATGATGAAGAAACTCTCCTTTGAATTGCCGAGCCTTTTGTCAAAACCGGTGAAGATGGGTTTTTCTTCAGATTTCATCTGTTCGGCCGTTATTATCCGCCCTTGCGGGAACAGCCGGCGCAAGGCTATTGAATCGGGGGCGGTGTCTGCTATGGTTGTTGAAATGGGAGCGGACGTTGTGTTGTCTTCAGTTTCTTTTATTGTCTTGAAATGATAGCTTTTCTTGCGCGCTCCGGCTGTAAAGACCGGGATGAGAAGGATAAGACTGATGAGAATCATTAACCGGTGCATTCCAAGATTCTCGCGGCTATTCCGGCAGATGCATTTATAAATTTTCATGATTCGGGACACGGTCAATCGGAGATAAAAGTATGATTAAAGATAGAAGGGAGCGAGGGGTGCGTAACGCGGATAGAGACGTATAAGACCGTAAGGCACGCTTGCTGAGGGGTTCTCTATGTTTATGCGCAGCGAACGCCAGAATCGGGGCAGAAACCACATCGTGCGTAAAGATATCTTTAGTTTCAGAGGATGCATAATGAACGCGTCGCCATTCTCCTTCAATTCGGCGCTGCACGAGCGCGAATCCGTGAGTATTCCGGTTTTGCGGCTCGTGTAAAGATTCAGCTTGAACTTCGATGAGTCGGCGCTGCTATGCAGTTCGCCTAACTTTTCACCCGGGTTCAGCCGGCAGTCAGGCGATTCGATTACGAATATCTCGAACTTAGAAGCGGAATGAGGATGCCGGCGTAGCAGCACAGTGGTTTCATCGTCCGGAAATTGCCATATTCCCTCGGGGCCGGTCAATTCCGATGTGTCGCAATATTTCTGAGCCAACCCATAATCAAGAGCGGCAACCTCTGTCGTTTTCGCGTTGCAGAAACCCGGAAAAACAGAGATTGCCGCTATGGCTATGAGGATTCGGAGAGAGAGCATAAATCCCGGTTATTGTTTGGTGGAGAATGTATACGACAGACCGATACTCAGAATCTCCTTTAGCATGAATCTATTCCATTTCGGATAAGCGTGGATGTCGGCTGATGAGTCGTAACGCAGGTTGGCGTAGATCTGAGTGGAGAATAGTTTGGAGAACTGGATGTTGAGAGTGTTTTCCCAATCGCTGAGGAAATATTTATAGTCGGTGAAGAGGAAGAGACGGGATTTGTAGGTCACCATCTTTCCGATCTGCCAGTTGAGTGTAATGTCTGCATTCGAACCGATCTCGCTCTGGGTCTTTACTTCCTGCTCCATGCCGAAGAGACCGTGGTCAATACTTGGTGAAATGGCGGTTTTGAGGTTGTAAGAGAGGGGGGCGATAGAAGCGTTGAACTGTACGGTCTTCTTCTTGTTGGTCTTGCTGTAGGTCATACCGACACCAAGGTTGAGATCGCCGGGGGTGAGGATCGATGCTATGCGTGTCTGAGTATTTTTCTTGTAGTTATTGAGAAGCTGGGTCTTGAACTGAGCCGTGACGGTGTAGTACCAGTTTCTGCGTGCTTTGTAACCGAACTTGAAGTTATACTGGAAAATATCCTGCGAGATTGAATATTTGCGGTATTGGTCATCCTCCACCGAGTTGAGACCTAACTTATAAGAAAGGGTGCTCTGCAGCAGGAGGTTGGGATGCCACACGGAGTTGAGCTGAACGTCCCAGAGGAAGTTGATGAGGAGTGCCAAGTGGTTGTTACCACCCTGATACCAGTTGTTGGAGATGTATGCCTGCGAGAACTGGATTGCGCCGTTAACGACGTGTAGCCAGTGCTTTTTGAGCACCTCCGCTTCGGAGATCTGCGCTCCGGCATTGACATCGGAGATAAACGTGCGTTTTAGGAAGCCTGTGAAACCGTGGTCGTCCTCCGGCAATGTCGGGGGTACGGGGAGTTGCCAGTAAGAATATTGTATCTTTGACGGCGTATCGACCATCATGCCGTACATCATATCTTCCTGCATCGTCCAGGCGTTGCGGGCATTGGTGAGCCAGGATGGTGTCGGATCACCGAGAAGAGGAGAGGGCTGAGCATAGGTTTCGGCCATCTCCTCGATTATGGCTTCTTTAAGCTCCTCGCGCTTCGTTGTCTCCACCCCCCACAATTCATCGAGATAGCGGCGACGCTCGGCTATAGAGTCGGCTTCTTTGCGCTCCTCTCTGCTGAGTTGTGCGGTGCGCAAGGCGCCGGCCGTGCGCCATATCTGAGGCATCTGCCCCTGAAGCGAGGGTGTTGTCAGTTTGCCGGCATTTTCCAGCGGGTGGAATCCGGAGAATACCCATGGAGCCAAAAGTCTGTTGAACGTCGGAATATCCTCGGTTACTACAGTTTCTTCTATGATCTCGCGCGGATCGCGGATGCGGAGCATGGCGGAATCGAGGACTCCGGCGAGAATCGAATCCTTGGCGTTCTGGTATTTTTTCATCACCACCTCATGGCGCGTGGGGGCGGACTGAGTGGTGTTGACATGGCGGAATCGGGGTTGCTCTGCAGCATTTTGGGCTTCTGTAGCAGGAGAGAAAGCGGCTGCCGCAGCCATGACGGCGGAGCAGATTAGGGTCTTGTCTGAAAAAGATGCCATTATTTTTGGGTTGTTTAGTTTATAGTGGAGGGTTTCGGGCTTGCGCCCTCAACACAGTCTGAGGAGCGGAGGTTGAAGAGGGGAGAGTTTAGTGCTTCGAGAGGATCTTGTCGTAGTCGGGGGAGTTGATAAGGCGGTAGGCTTCGCGGAAGATGGGGTCATACTGGTTGTAGACCTTGAAGTAGGTGGGCTGGTCATATACATCCCGGCCGATGAGTCCCTTTAAGATCATCTTGAAGAGGGGCTCGCTTTGTCTTGCTTCCTCTGCATTGTATTCCACCCCCTCGGCTTTGGCGCGGTCATACAGCTCCTGAAGCATTTCGTCGGTCACGTTAAAGCCTTTTACGAAATCGTCGTCTGATTTATAAGCCTTCTTTATCTCCTTGCGGTGAGTGTCGACATAATTGATGGAATACTGGTTGATAACACCTTTGGCAGTGACATCGCGATAATATTTGGTGAAATCAGTGGTGTCGAGGGCTACGAACTTATCGGGCGTAATGCCGCCACCGCCATATATCGGACGACGCAGGCGCAGTGTTTCCACGCGCAGAGAATCGGAATGATGTATGGAATCTTCGTGCATCAGCTCGCCGCTGTTGAAACGCTCCATCATATCCATGGCGTATGCCTTCTGATCCCCTTTATGGTAGGGCTTCTGGATGTCGCGTCCGGTCGGCGTGTAATAATGAGCCACCGTGAGGCGCATCATAGAGCCGTCGGGGAAGGGGAACGGACGCTGCACGAGCCCTTTGCCGTAAGTGCGGCGGCCAACGACTACACCACGGTCCCAGTCCTGAATTGCGCCGGTGGTGATTTCTGATGAAGAGGCGGTGTACTGGTTTACCATCACTACGAGCTTGCCATCCTTAAACAGGGGTGAGAGCCCGGCGGGCGATGAGAGATGATCGTAGCGGGGTGAGTTTTTTCCTTCGGTGTAGACAGCGAGTTTGCCGGGTTCAAGGAATTCGCTGATGATTTCCACCGCAGGCTGCATATAGCCGCCGCCATTGTCGACAAGGTCGAGGATAAGCTGCTTCATCCCTTTCTTCTTCAGGTCTTTGAGGGCTGTGCGGATCTCCTTCGCTGTCTCGGCCGAGAAACGGCTGAGGCGGATGTAACCGGTCTTGGGGTCAACCATATAGGCGGCATCCACGCTGTTGATCGGAATGTCGGCGCGTGTGATGTTGAAATCTATCGTGTCGGCTTTACCGGCCTGACGACGCAGCACACTGACCTTGACTTTGCTCCCTTTGGGGCCGCGCAGGCGTTTCATGATATCGGTGTTGCGCATCTTTTTTCCGGCGATGATGCTGTCGTTGACCTTGATTATACGGTCGCCCGCAAGAAGACCGACACGCTCCGACGGTCCGCCGGCCACGGTGGAAATCACATAGAGCGTGTCTTTGTTCATATTGAACGATATGCCGATGCCGCTGAAATTCCCCTCCAAGGGTTCGTTTAGCTCCTTGGTCTCCTCTGCGTTGGAATATGCGGAATGGGGATCCAGCTCCTCAAGCATACTGCGGATAGCCGTCTCTACCAATTTATCTTCGTTTACCGTATCTACATAAAACTGCGCCACGGCAGCTTCCGCCATGCGCAATTTCTGGTTGGGCTGCACATATTGCCCTGTTGCAAAGGCCGTGCAAATGATGCCGGCCCCTATGATTGCCAATATACTTTTCATCGTCAGTTAATTAATAGTATGAGCTTCATACTTTATACTTTATACTTCGCGTTGGGAACCAACGCGCTTGTGTCATGACCGAAGGCCTGTAGTTCCCTGACCACGGATGATGATATGTAGGAATGTTCGGGGTCGGCGGCGAGAAAGACCGTATCCACCCCCAATATCTTTTTATTCACATCCGCAAGGTTACGTTCGTATTCAAAATCCGTAATATTACGGATTCCTCTTAAGATTGCCGTCGCGCCGGATTCGCGCACGAAATCGGCAGTGAGTCCGCTGTAAGTCGTGACCTCCACCGCGTCATTACCGTCGAAAACCTTACCGATGGCCTCCACCCTTTTGACAAGAGAAGGGTCGGCCGGTTTATTTACATTATGGCCGATTGCGATTATCACCTTGTCGAAAATCAAGAGCGCACGCTCTACAATGGCCTGATGGCCAATAGTAAAGGGGTTGAATGTTCCCGCAAAAACAGCTGTCTTAAATCTGGGAGTCATCTTCAATAACAAGGTTGTTGATAATGAAGTTCTGACGCTCCATCGTATTCTTACCCATATAGAATTCCAGAAGTTTGTCGACCGCATCCTCGCGTTTCAGCTTCACGCGGTCAAGGCGCATATCCGGCCCGATGAACTCTGCAAACTCGGCATCGTTGATCTCGCCGAGACCTTTGAATCGGGTGATCTCGGCATTGTTGCCGAACTTTGCGATGGCCGCCTCCCGCTCTTCGTCGGTGTAGCAGTAGTAGGTGTCTTTCTCTCCCTCTTCCTCCTCCTGACCTTTCTTGCGAGGGCGTTTCTTCGTGCGGCGCACGGCGTTTTTATCCCTTACGCGGAAAAGGGGCGTCTGGAGGATATAGACGTGACCTTTCTTCACCAGATCGGGGAAGAACATGAGGAAGAATGTGATGATCAGCAATCGGATGTGCATCCCGTCGACATCGGCATCGGTGGCGATGATAACCTTGTTATAGCGCAACCCCTCGATACCCTCCTCGATGTTGAGGGCGGCCTGAAGGAGATTGAATTCATCGTTTTTATATACTACCTCCTGCGTCATGCCGTAAGAGTTGAGCGGCTTACCGCGAAGTGAGAACACTGCCTGAGTCTCGGCGTTGCGCACCTTGGTGATGGTGCCCGATGCGGAGTCGCCCTCGGTGATGAAGATTGACGACTCGTCGCGGAGGTCCTCTTTATTTTTGGATTTGAGGTTGTCGTTATAATGAATGTGGCAATCACGCAGCTTGCGGTTGTGCAGGCTCACCTTCTTAGCCTTCTCGCGAGCGAGTTTGGCCACGCCGGCCATCGCTTTGCGCTCCTTCTCGCTTGAAGCGATCTTGCGCATCATCACATCTGCCACATCCGGATTGCGGTGCAGATAGTCGTCAAGCTCCTTCTTTACGAAGTCGCCGATGAATTTATTCACGGTCAGCTGGCTGTCGGGAGCTACCTCCTTGCTGCCGAGTTTGGTCTTGGTCTGGCTCTCAAACACCGGCTCCTGAATGCGCACGGCCACTGCGGCCACCATGCCGTTGCGGATGTCGGAGAACTCATAGCCTTTGCCGGAGAACTCCTTGATGGTGCGCGTCACGTGTTCGCGGAAAGCCGTCAGGTGTGTGCCGCCCTGTGTGGTGTGCTGACCGTTGACAAATGAGTAATATTCCTCACCATACTGGTCGGTGTGTGTCAGCACCACCTCGATGTCTTCACCCTTGAGATGTATTATAGGGTAAAGGGGATCGGAAGTCATGTTCTCTTTGAGGAGGTCGAGAAGACCGTGGCGCGAAAGGTATCTCTTTCCGTTGTAGAAAAGTTGAAGGCCCGTATTGAGGTAGGTGTAGTTGTTCACCATCGTCTCCACAAACTCCTGATTAAAGCGGTAGTTGGTGAAGAGCGAGTTGTCGGGGGTGAACTTCACCATCGTGCCGTTAGGCTCGTTGGTGTCTTCGGGCTCCGACTGGCGGATAAGGTTGCCGCATTCAAACTCAACGGTCACCTTTTTGCCATCGCGCACGCTTGCTACGGTGCAGGTTGTGGAGAGTGCGTTTACCGCCTTGAGGCCGACACCGTTAAGACCCACGGATTTCTTGAAGTTCTTATCGTCGAACTTACCGCCCGTGTTGATATTGGAGGCAACCTCCTTTACCTTGCCTAACGGAATGCCGCGTCCATAGTCGCGCACCATCACCTCTCCCTCATCCGAGACGTTGATGTCGATGCGTTTCCCGGCCCCCATGTTGAACTCGTCGATAGAGTTGTCCACCACCTCTTTGATCAGCACATAAATACCGTCGTCGGCATGGGTTCCGTCGCCCAATTTACCGATATACATACCGGCGCGGCGACGTATGTGCTCGTTCCATTCGAGGGTCTGGATCGAATCGTCGTCATATGTTCCGGCGTTGGCAGAGCCTTCCGTGGTGAGGCTGGCTTCGTCTATGTTTTCAGTGTCAAAAATATCTTCGCTCATAGTTTGTCTTCTCTTCACAGCGGGTCGGCATAAACAGTAGAAACCTCCTTGTTGCGCGGAGTCGGTTATCATAGAGACGATAACTTGCCAACCTACCCACAAAATTACAAAAAATCCGTGATATTCCGTCCCTTTCCTCCGATTAATCTTGATAATTCCCGATTTCTCCGGATAAATCATGAATTAATGGAATATGAATGTTAGGGGAGGAGGGAGCCGAGGACGAGGAGGAGGAGGCTGACGAGGAGGATGGCGAGGTCGGCGGCTTTGGCTTTGATGTTTTTCTCATGGAGCACTATCACGCCGTAGACGAAGCTGACAATCACGCTCCCTCGGCGTATCATGGAGACCACGGCTATCATCGACCCGGGGATGGAGAGGGAGTAGAAGTAGCAGAGGTCGGCCACGGTGAGGAAGAGGGAGATGCAGGGGATGGCCCATTTCCATTTGAAGCGGTCGCCTGTTGATTTGCCGAACCTGCGGATAAGCAGGATGGTGGTTACCATGATGAGGCACTGGTAGAGGGAATACCATGCCTGTACCTCGGTCGGCTGATAGAGGCGGAGTAGGTATTTGTCGTATAGGGCGCTGACTGCACCTAATACAGTCGCGCCTATAGACATCCAGATCCATTTGGAGTGGCGCACCGAAAGCCCCTCTTTTGCCCCTAACCTTGAGATGAAGAAGAGGGAGAGGAAACCGAGCCCGATACCTATCCATTGGATCCAGTTGAGCCGTTCGCCGAAGATCATCAGCGCACCCACGAGCACCATCACAGGCCGCGAGGCGTTGATAGGTCCTTGAATTGTCAACGGGAGATGCTTGATGGCGAAATAGCCCAAGAGCCACGACCCCAAGACGATAAATGATTTGAGCAGTATGCGCAGGTGTCCGACTATGCTGTCGTCAAAGCCGTAATGCCCGGCACATAGCGCGGTGACAATGACCGGCGACATATACAGCGCGCCGAAGACGGTGTTGAGCATCAGCACCATCAGCACGTTGTTACCTTTGACGGATATTTTCTTAAATATGTCGTAGAATCCCAGACAGAGCGCCGAGACGACCGCTAACAGTACCCACATGTTTTCTAAGTAATAAGTAAAAAGTAATAAGTAATATTATTTTCGGGTTGATTTTAATTTGTTAATTATCGAAGTCAGGATTTTTATTAGTTCCTGACAATCGTTTTGAAGTGATAAATAGAGTTTCTCATCTATGAATTCACTCCGATATAACAATCGAAGCCAATAGGATGTCTCTGAAGCTTCTTTTGTCGATATGTGAAGCTTATGGATAAGGTCATCAGTGCTTTCTGAATAAATGGATTCTGCAATATTCGCACCGATAGATGTCCCAGCTCGAAGAATCTGTTTACTCATAACATATTCACCCTTCTCTTTCAGATAAGAGTGAAGTTTAATGATCCGCAGCGAAAACTCCTCTGCCTTTTTGCTTTTAATATCCATCTTACCTATTACTTATTACTTGTTACTTAGCACTCTTGCTCAGTAAATTATTTACTGAGCAAGAGTGCGGAATAGGGGGCGAGGGTCACTGTGCCGTCGTCGAATGTGCCGAGGGATTCGTCGGCCGATTTCACGATCTTGCCGTCTTTGGCGAGGATGCTCCATTTACCTTTGGCGATCTTCACGGTCTGCGCTTTCGATGCACCGTTGAACACCACCTTTATCTCCTGCGCCGAGTCGCCGTTGGCGTGGTTCTTGAGAGAATAAGAGATAAGGTTGGGAGTCTTGGCGGAGTCAATCTTGTCGAAGACAAGGTTTTTCGCAATATCCTCCGCTGAAGTCATGCGGAAAGCGGGATGAGCCTTGCGCAACGCGATAAGACCCTGATAATAGTCGAACTGGTCGCGGTAGCGTGATTTGTTGTTCCAGTCGATAGCATTGATTGAGTCGGGGCTTTTGTATGAGTTGTGTACACCCTTCTTGTCGCGGAATACCTCTTCGCCGGCAAACATGAACGGTGTGCCCTGCGAAGTGAAGACGATGGTCTGGGCGAGTTTGGCGGCGTTGAGCATATTCTCCTCAGGTTCGCCGGCCATCGATTTGTGAAGCTTGTCGGTGAGCGAGAGGTCGTCGTGACATGAAACGTAGTTTACGATCATTTCGGGCGACTTGGCGTAGGCGAATTTGGAGTTGTTCCCCTTTGAGTAATCCACCTGCGGATGTGCCGTAGCGCCGACGATACCGATTTTTACGGTCTCTTCCAGTCCGGGTTTGCCGGTGGCGAAACCGCGGTCGGAAGCGTCGGTGTAATGACCCTTCACGGCATCGCGTAGGTCATCGGAGAAGACGGCGATATCGGTCATTTTCGATACATTCTCTTTGAGCGCACGGCGTTCGGAAGCGAGAGGGGAGTCGCCGGCTGTCCATCCTTCGCCATAGACGAAGATGGAGGGATTAATTTCTTTAAGTTCACGGGCCACGCGGTTCATGGTCTCGGTGTCGTGGATAGCCATGAGGTCGAAACGGAAACCGTCGATGTGATACTCCTTCGCCCAATGTTTCACGGAGTTGACGATGTAATCCTGAGTCTGCTGAAGGTCAGAAGAGGTCTCATTGCCACAGCCGGAAGCGTCCGAGTAGCGGCCATCATCCCAGTGGCGGTGATAGTAACCGGGAGAAGTGAGTTCGAAATTCGACTCGTCATTCTGCGCGGTGTGGTTGTAGACCACATCCATGATAACGCCTATGCCGGCATCGTGAAGAGCCTTTACCATCTCCTTCATCTCGCGCACGCGGGTCGATGGGTCGGAGGGGTTGGTGGAGTAAGAACCTTCGGGAGCGTTATAGTTCTGCGGGTCATAGCCCCAGTTGTAGGTGTTCTGCTGGAGGTTGGCCTCATCCACAGAATTGAAATCGTAAGAGGGGAGGATATGCACATGGGTCACGCCCAACTCCTTCAGATGGTCTATACCTGTCTTTTCACCCTGCGGGTTGGTGGTGCCGGGTTCGGTAAGGGCAAGGAATTTACCTTTGTTGGCGATCCCTGACGATGGGTGCATCGACATATCGCGGTGGTGCATCTCATAGACGATCACGTCAGAGAAGTTCTTCACCTCCGGACCCTTATCCTCTTTCCAACCCTCGGGATCGGTCTTGGCGAAGTCGATGATGGCGGCGCGTCGGCCGTTCACGCCTACGGCCTTCGCCCACACACCGGGAGTCTCGTCGAGCCATTTGCCGTTCTGCTTCACGCGAAAGGTATAGAATTTGCCGTAAAGCTTTTCTGGCACAGAGGTGAACCATGTGCCGTTTGAGCGGTCGGGGGTGAGGGTTATGGTTTTATAAGGTTTTCCGGTTGCCCCATTATCGTAGAGGTTTAGCTGCACCTCCTCGGCTACGGGACTCCACAGACGGAAGTGTGTGCCATATTGATCCACTTTTAGTTCGAGGTCATCGCCCGAATAGGTGGGATATTCCTTGAATTTGGCATCAAATGAACTTTGGGCCGACAGCGACATAGCCGTAAAAGGGAGCCATGCCATTGTCATAAATGTCGCCATACACGCAAATTTTAGTAAATTTCGCTTCATAGTATTTCTATCTATATCGGTTTTCTGTTTTCAGTTTTCAGAGCGCCGACACTCCGTGGCGGCGTATGTTTTCAATGAAGTAGGGATCATATCTTTTCAACTTACAAATATAAGCCATCGCACGGAAATCTCCAAATATGACGATGTTATAAATTCTTATAAATCTTATAAGACTTATAAAATTGATCAGCAGGATAAAAGTAGAGGAGGGGGAGCCGTAAGGCCCACCCTCCTCGTTTAATTAAGTTTCATGAGGATTACTTCTTGATCACCTTATAGGTGTGCTTGCCTGAGCGGATGATGTAGATGCCGCTGTCGAGGTCGCCGAGTGCTTCGGCCACGTTCACCTGACTTCTTACGAGCACACCGCCTACGGTGTAGATGTCGGCGTTTGCTGCATCGTCAGAGAAAAGCTCGTCAACACCTGTCGGCACATCTTTCTCGGCGAGGAAGAGGTAGTCGGCGGTTGCACCGCTCTCGGCCGGGATGTATGCATGGTGCGCGGGAACCTCGGGGAGATAGTCGGCTGTGGCTTTCTTGAAGTAGGTTGCAGTCTCGTTGAGGTGGTATTCACCTTCAACGGCAGTGCGAGCTTCGTAAGTACCGGCGAGCATACCGTTCGGGGCGATCTCTCCTTCATTGTGGATGCCGATGAAGGTGAGGTTCTCCTGCTCGGCTACGCGGAATCGTACGGGGTCATTCTCGATTTCCGGCTCTGCTTTTTGGATGAAATATGCTTTGTGAGCATCGAGAACCATCACGGGTTCGAGAGTCAGCACCTGATATTTGCCCTCCATTCCCTCTTCATTAGGAGTGGGTACGTTCTTCTCCTCGCTGATGTTGGTGATAGAGTATGCGATGTAGCCTTCAGGAACCTCGGTTTCGAACGGCATGATGATCGTACCGTTGTTGACACCCTCCATGGCCCATTCTATCTCGCGGTAGCCATCCGGACGGCGGAGACGGAAATCGTCAACCTTATACCACGGGCCGAGAACATCGTCGGCAAAATCAGCTTCTGCGATCTCATCGGCGTTCTCCTTGAGTGTCGGGTAAAGACCGATCTTGAGGTCTTTGCCTGCCTCTTCTGCGGGGATCTCGAAGATGAGTTCGATAGGGATGAAACGCTGCTTCTCTTCAGTCACTGTCTCGGTCTTTTCCTCTTTGGTGAGTTCCGGTATGCTGATGATGTCTGAATGCCGGTTGTTGGCAGCGATGAAGAATTTGTTGTCCTTGAATGAAGCAACCTTGAGAGAGAGTGAATAGATTCCTGCGGGAACATTCGGGATCACCTGATAGATCGGGTGAGCGGCCTCGCAAACCTCTGTCCACATCCAGTGGTTGTAAAGGTATTCACCTTCAGTGCCCTCGCATACGAACGTAGGATCGCTATGACCTGTAACAACTTTTGAGTCTGCACCAGGGTTGGTGTAAGAAGTCCAGCCGGTGAAGTCGCCGGTCTCGAAGCCCGGGTTAATGATTGCAGCTGTGAAGTCGGCATCCTCCTCGGTCTGAGAGAAGACGAGGGCGCTGAGTTTCGCATACACAGCCTTGATCTGCTCGGAAGCATCGTGGTTGAGAGGATCATTCTCGCTGTGGGCACCGTTCGCATGGTCGTGACCGTCAGAGCAGTGCTCGTCAATGAATGCCTGGAATTCGGCTGCGCTCCACTGCGAAGCATACTTCTCGGGAAGTTTGGCGGCTGTAGAGTTGGCATAGTCGATAACCTTCTGGAGCTCCTTGTAAGTAGCGCAGTACTGGGGCTGACCCTTATAGTAGAGGCGGAAGTTGTCAACCTTATACCAGTTGTGGTTCGAACCACCTACTGTGATTACAAGGCCGGAAATCTCCTCCTCGAGGTTGAATGCGAGAGTGCGGTCGATACCTGTTTCCTTACCTTCGGGGGCTACGAAATCTTCGCGGAACACATCTTCACCCTTCTCATTACGGAGTGCTAAGAACATTGACTGATTCTGATCGCAGGCCATAATCACTTTGAGTTCATAGTGACCTTTGGGGAGAGCTGCAAGGTTCTGGTATATGTCATAACCTACACCCTCATTCCATGTGTTGAAGAGATATTTTCCGTCACAATTCGACATTGTGTAGGTGTCATTACTGTTAGGTTTAACATCCGTGTCGTTCTGTTTGTCCTGAAGAGTCCAGCCGATGAGGCTATTGGTCTCGAAACTATTGTTGGCAATTACATCGGTGAGGTCGATGTTGTCGCCGCCTGCGGCCATGATTTGCTTGGCAAGAAGTGAGTAAACCTCGGCTGACTCTTTGCGACCGTCGCTCATGAGCTTATAGTTGTCAATCATATCCTGATACTTGGAGAGATCGAGCTCGTCGCCATATTTCTTCGACTTGGTCTTTGCATCATTGATGACATACTGCAGAAGTTTCATACCCTCGATTGCAGCCTCGGGAGCAAGACGGGTAAGACGGAAATCGTCTGCCTTGTACCGGTTGCCGCCTGTAGTTGCATAAACACCGTTCTTCGCACCGGTAACGCCTAAGTCGAAAGGTTTGCTGTCGGAAACTTGGAAATTGAGGCTTACGGGAACGAATGTGTCGGTGCCTGTTGTAGCCACAGATGCACTCGTGCCGTTTGCATAGATGAACACAGTGTTGCCGGCGTCAGAAGCCACCATCGCTGTGAGTTTGTAGATACCGGGGGTAAGAGTAACTGACTGAGACAGGGCGTTACCCTGAGTAGTATTGGCGAAGATATAATCGCCGTCAGCGTTAGTTACTTTCTTGTTGGCATCGTCAGCACGCCATACACCGCTGTCTTTGTCATAGTTAGTGTTATAGGTCCAAGCCAGGGGGAAGCCGCCGTCGATGTTGTGTACACCATCGCTATAGTCGGGGAAAAGCTCGAAGCTGTTGTTTATGATGGCATAAGTGTAATCGGCGGGGATTGTCTGCACTGCGAGCTGAGCCTCGGCGAGGTTCTTGTAAGTATCCTTAACTTCCTGCCAGCCATCGCCCACGATCTCCTGCTCTTTCCAGAGCTCTACCACCTTGTTGTTACGGTAGTTCTTCAGACCGGCAGCGTCAGCCTTAGCCTGAGCGTCGTCTATAGCCTGCTTAACGCGGTCGAGAACAGTCATGTCGGGCTTCCCTTCGATACCGATACATTTGATCTTGAAGTTATCATAGTAAGCGCCGGTAGCAGATTGGGTCGCGGCTTTTGTGACATTGATATCAATTTTATTGGCATAAGATCCCTCGTTTGTCACAGTCACAATCATCTTATTCATGTATTGTCCGGAAGCGAGATTCTGGGCTATGGTAGCATCACTTGGGGCACTACTGCCTAAGTTGGTATACGGAGCCGCATTGCCATTGATTTTAAAGCCATGGTTATCGCCAAGGTTATAGGCTGCTACCTGATAAGTCACCTCATATGTTCCTGCAGGAAGACCGCTGACAGTCTGCGAAAGATTCCAGTAACGACCTGATGAACCGGTTATCCAGTTTCCTGCACTGTTAGATGCTTTCCAGAACGATACATGCTCGTAATTGGTAGGACGCTGTTTGCCGTGTGTGGCGTTGCTACCCTTTGAGTTGGTCCAGCTTTCCTGATCGGCATATCCGAAGTCGGGGGCCTTCATAAGGAAGGTTGCGTCTTTCGGAGAGTCGGAGGTGGCGTAGTAGAGCTCTTCGATAAGGTTTTCCTGTGTGAGGAACTCCCACTGCTGGTTGGGATCGGCGGCATTTGCTGAAGCAGCCTTGGCAACTACTCCGTTGGCGTGGGTGACAGCATTGCCGTCAGCGTCAGTAAGGGTGTAGACATTATCTTTAACCTGAGTGAGGGTCCATTCATTCTCAACCTGATCCATGAAGTAGTTGCTGCCATCGTAACGGAGCCACTTGTTGTCATGGGTAGTCTGGAGGGTATATTTGTCACCGCCTTTGCTTGCAGGTTTAACCTTGCTGGGGTAGTCACCCATCACGGCCTGAGTGGTGTATGATCCACCGGCGCGGAGGAATTCACCTGAACCGACGTTGCGGAGGAAATAAGTCTGGCCTGAAACTACACCTTTTTTCTCAGTGGGATCGGGGTATTTGAAGCCCTCTTTCTCCGGGATGTCGGCGGGACCTTCAATCACCATTGAAGCCACTACGGGATAGTGGTCGGCGATCTGCGAACCGTCGGCATAGGTGAAAGTATCGTCGTGCAGATAACCCTCGCAAGTGAGTTTGTTTTCAGATTTGGCATTGTTGATGTAGAACACCTTGTCTACCACCTCACCCTTCTGCTCACCATAAGTGCCGACCATGATTGAGCCGGTGCCGAATGTAGGATAAACGCCATCCCACATCAGGTCAACCCACGGGTCGCTTACCTTGAGGTCGGGATCCTGCTCGATCAGGTCGATAAAACCGGTTTTGAGAGGGTCGCGGGTGTAGCGGCAGTTGGTGTCGCCAAGGATAATGATAGGGTTATCTCCCTTGTGAGCCTTGATATACTCGGCAAACTGCGTGAGCTGAGTTGCTCGGGCAGCATTATCTTCGGGGTCACTACCTGCCTCCATGTGAGTGATATACACATCAATAACATAGCCTGGGGCGAGAGTCACCTGATAGAAACGGAAACCCTTGTCGATAAGACCGTCGGCCTCGTTTTTATCAAAGCCATAATGCTGATTCCAAGATACCCAGTTATTGTTTTTGCCTTCGGAGCCGGTATCCGGAGAAACCGAGTATTTCTTACGGGTAAGGAATCCTAAACCATCGGTCTTCATATAGATACCATTATTGTCCGTAGCAGTAGCGCCAGCGTATCTAAGTGCAAGTTGAGCAGCATTGACTGAAAGATTGTCCTGATGTATTTGGCCGCGCCATGTTGCGGCATTGTAATACTGGGAGACTCCCTCCATAATGTAGCTATGGTAGTTGAAGTCCTCCGACAAGGCCACGATATCCCAGAGGTTCTCTGCGATAAGCTGACCCATACGGGTAGCACCCGGCTCCTGCGAACCGTCTTCGTTCATTGTGACCGTCTTAACATTGAAGACGTTTACCTCTGGCGGTAGACCGTCGACGTTCGCGGTCACAGCCTTAAACCTCAACGACCCGGCCGAAAGGCTGAGCACATTGAGCATCGCGAGGGCCACGAACAGCCATTTTGATAAGAATAGCTTCTTCATGAAAAGTTGAATTGTTAAGAGATTTGTTTGGTATTATGATTTTTATTTGAGTTTTCAGTATTTGGTAACGCCGACACTCCGTGGCGGCGGATTTTTGTCTCCTGTATGGACGCGATATATCGCGTCCATACAGGAGGGCTGGTGACATTGCGGAGCGGCTGTTGCTCGCATTTGCCTGCATTGCGCCCATTCAAGGTTATTATGAGTTATGTTAAGTTTGGTTATCAGTTCCGGTTAACGCGTGCTAAATCAGTTATAGATTAGATG
>JAIEAO010000160.1 GCA_029071345.1 Muribaculaceae bacterium
CGGTAATGGCTAATGAGTCCGGTTGCTAAAAGATGTTTTATAACAACATAAAATAATATTGATTCTTTTTGATAAATCAATAAATTTTCATAATTTAGCAAGTGAACTCACACGGCAGATTATCTGATGATGATTTGATCATCTTTACGATTGCTGCTTCTCTCCTAATCTCTCCAGATTGATTTTCGGATTCAAGTTTGTAACGCTTGAAGACATTAGAAAGGTAATAATTAAGCAGACAGGTAGTGAAAATTATGTGTCTGACAGAGAGAATAAAAGGAATAATAATCATTAAATAGAAAAGCCATGAGCAAGACAATCACATTTAACGAACTCCGCAGACTTAAAGACAGTTTACCCGACGGCTCCACTCACCGTATCGCAGATGAATTGAACGTAACAGTTCAGACCGTGCGAAACTATTTCGGAGGCGTCAATTATCAGTATGGCAAAAATGCCGGTATGCACATCGAGCCGGGTCCCGACGGCGGTATTGTAGTTCTTGATGATACCACTATCTACGACATGGCCGTTAAGATTCTTGAAGAGGAGAACAATAAGTAATAATTGAATACAGTTCATCATGATTGATACTAAAGGCCTCATCACACTGGTGATTCACACGCCGTCTCATGCGCAAAGCCTCAAGAATATTCTTGAGAGTCACGGTGTGCATGCCGTTCTTGAGGATTTCGTATCTTACAAATCGCCGGTGACTGTAGCTCAAAGAGTTAAAATCAATCCAAGGGATCTTCCCTTGGCAATAAAGATAATAGAAAGTGGAGACGGATATTCTCCTGCTATTATCGATATGAAAATGGCGGGAATGAGCGGGAATCTGCTCATCCCCGTCGATTTTTCAGATTCCAGTAAGCTGGCTGTGGAAGTCGGTTTTAAGCTGGCAAAAAGAATGGGTATTCATCCGGTAGTAATGCATTCATACGTTGCACCGGTCTTCACACAGCCTCAGGTATTCGGACAGTCATTTGAAGATATCGACACGATTACAGAAAATCAGGAGGCTGTGGATATGCACAATATCGCTGCTTCCAGTCTTACCGATTTCAAAAATAAAATTAAAGATTGGCAGAAAGCCGGCGAAATTCCGGATGTTAAATTTTCAGTAAGCCTTCAGGAAGGAGTGGCTGAAGAGGCAATCCTCGAATATTGTAAGGCCGCTCCGCCTCAATTAGTCGTTATGTCTACAAGAGGTGTGAGCAAAAAGGAAGAAGAATTGATAGGAAGTGTTACGGCAGAAGTGCTCGACTCGTGTCGCGTACCGTTGTTTACCGTACCGGAAAATTGTTCTATAAAATCTATAGAGGGTATTACGGAACTTCTTATGATATGCAATCTTGATCAGCATGACATTATCACCGTTGATGCTCTTATGAGAATGTTCGATTATCCGGAATGTACTATTACTCTTGTTCCTGCCGTGCAAAGAAAGAATGCCAGAGTCAAGGATAAGTTAGAAGCGTTGGCCGCTTATTTTAAATCGAATTATCAAATGGCAAAGTTCGAGGCGGTTGTGCCCGACTCTGCGGACTATCGTTCGGAAATTGATAACATAATCAATACGCGCAATGTGCAATTGCTCATAATTCCTAATAAGAAAACCAACATTTTCAGTAGGATCTTCCGACCTACACTGGCGCACAAATGTCTTTTTGAAAGAGATATGCCGATGCTGGTTATACCCGTTTAAACGATCAAGAACGATTATTATTAAAATTGGTTCTCTTAACCGAAAAACATAACCCTGTAAGAATAGTCACATAATTATGATATATCCATCTGATTTTGAATCAAAAATTGGATTTGATTTTTTGCGTAAGACCATTAAGGAGAAATGTAAAAGCGCTATGGGTAAAGATGAAGTCGATGCCATGGCGTTTTCTTCGGATTATAACTATATCAAGCGCGAGCTCGAATGTGTGCGGGAGATGGTGGCGATTCTCTCTTCACAATTGCCGATGCCTCTCGATACAATTTTTGATGTCTTACCTTATCTGGCAGAAATTAAAGCCGAAGGATCTTATATGACTTCTTCGCGTCTTAATGAATTGCTCAAGATGCTACTGATGATGGATAATCTTGTGCAGTTCTTCAAGAAACAGCATGATAGTGAATCCGGAGCTACTCCATTTCCAACTCTCGATGCTGAATTCGCGCAACTCTCGGTTTATCCTTTTCTTATTCGTGAGATAGAGTCATGCATCAATAAGTATGGAGAGATCAAGGATAATGCCTCTCCCGAACTTTATGAGATAAGAAGCCAAATCAGAGCTTCACAGGGTTCGATGCAGAGAGCGATGCGAAGGGTGCTGGATAGGGCGGTGGCATCGGGTATCGTTGATAAGGACGCGAGTCCTTCGATTCGTGATGGTAGGATGGTAATTCCGGTAACTGCTGCCAATAAGAGAGGGTTGCAGGGTATCATTCATGATGAAAGTGCCACAGGTAAGACCGTGTTTATCGAGCCGGCAGAGGTGGTTGAAGCCGGCAACCGTCTCCGTGAACTTGAGATGGAGGAGAGACGGGAGATTGTCGTTATTCTGCGACGTATTGCTAATGAAATCCGTCCTCACATCGAGGAGATTTCTATGAGTTGTCGTCATATTGGTAGACTGGATTTTATTCGCGCAAAAGGATTATTTGCCATCGATATTGATGCTCAGATGCCTCATATCGAGAACCATTCGGAAATAGAGTGGTATCATGCGGTGCATCCGGGTCTGAAGCTGACATTGCGTCCTCAAGGCAGGGAAGTAGTACCTTTGAACCTTACACTTTCCAAGGAGAGGAGAATCCTTATTATATCAGGTCCGAATGCGGGAGGTAAGTCGGTGTGCCTCAAGACAACGGCTGTAGTTCAGTATATGATGCAATGCGGAGTGATGCCTACGCTATACAGTAACTCGCACATGGGTATTTTCAAAAATATCTTCATCGATATAGGCGATGAACAGTCTTTTGAAAACGATCTCAGTACATATTCTTCACACCTAAAGAATATGAAGTTTTTCGTTACCCATTCCGGAAAACAGACACTCGTTCTTGCTGATGAGATGGGATCCGGCACAGAGCCACAGATCGGAGGCGCGTTGGCTCAGGCTATCCTTAAAGAACTTGGTAAGTCCGGATGCATGGGTATGATAACCACCCATTATCAGAATCTGAAGACTTTTGCCGATAGTGAGCCGGGATTTGTTAACGGTGCGATGCTTTATGACCGTCAGCACCTCCAGCCTACATTCGAGCTTTCAGTGGGAACACCGGGTAGTTCTTTTGCTCTCGACATTGCAGCTAAGACAGGTTTGCCTAAATATATAATCGACGATGCCAAAGAGATTGTAGGTAGCGATTATGTGAATCTTGACAAATACCTTTCGGAAATTTCGAGAGACCGCAGATATTGGGCAAATAAAAGGCAAAATATTAGAGAAAAAGAAGTCAAGTTAGACAATTTACTTTCCAAATATGAAGAAACGGCGGGAGATCTCAAGGCACAGCGTAAGGCTATTATTAATGATGCCCGCAAGGAGGCTAAGGAGATTCTCGATGGTGTAAATGCTAAAATAGAGCGTACTATTCTTGAAATCAGAAATGCGGCTGCAGAGAAAGAGAAAACTAAGGAACTGAGAAAGAATCTCAATGAGTTTAAACAAAAAGTATTGGATTCTGACGAAGAAAAAGAGGAAAAGAATGTGCCGAAAGCTTTGGCTCCTCTTAAACATAAAAGCCGGATTAACCGAAAGCCCGCATCGGGTGTTAATAAGCCGGTTAAAGATGAGCCGTTGAAGGTAGATGATTTTGTTAAACTTGATGGTAATTCCACTACGGGAAAGATTCTCAGCATACAAGGCAAGAAAGCCGAAGTGGCATTTGGAGCGCTTCGTACGATTGTGAATCTCGACAAGCTGAAACCTGCATCCAAGCCGAAGGAGTCTGCTCTTTCATCTGCTTCATCTTACTCAACTTCGACCTCGCAAGAAAGTCGTAGCCGTCAGTTGAATTTCAAAAATGAAATTGACGTTCGCGGTATGAGGGCTGATGAGGCGCTTCAGGCCGTAACATATTTTATGGATGATGCGATCCAGTTCAGCATATCGAGAGTGCGGATTCTCCACGGCACAGGGCACGGAATACTTAAAACGCTTATCCGGGAACAGCTCCGTGCCAATCCATCTGTTAAAAACTTCAGCGACGAAGACGTTAGATTCGGCGGCGCCGGCATCACTGTTGTCGATTTAGACTAACCAGCTACGTAACAACATATTCCGACACTTGCCTGCAAGTGTCGCTTTGTTTTTTGTCCTGACAGGTTTTCTCTTAATATGTTTAGCCTCGAAGCGTCTATACAAAAAAACTCTTTAATACCTTTAGATTGTGACATTTGTCACATTTATCATCATAAATTCTTAGTAAATTTGCCCGATAATCTATTTATACCATATTTATGAAGACTATTTGGCATAATGTATTAAGGACTCTTCTCGTTGTAGTTTTATCTGCGTCATGTTTCACAGCTATGGGTGCGAACGATAATCCTGAGGATTATCACGTGATTCTGACGCTTAAAGACGGTTCGAAGGTAGATGGCTACATAACCACTGCATTAAGAAATTATTTTCGCCCGCGTATATCGGAGATTGAGGTGAGCAAGGAGTATGGAGGGCAGACACAGAAATATACTTCTGACGACGTTGTGTCGATAGTGTTTCCTCCGAATGATAAAGACACGACTACAGTAGTGTATCACTCTGTAAAGGTTCAAAGCAAGTTGCCAAACTTGTTAAGTAAAAATCCAAAGCCGTATAAAAAAACGATATTCCTGCGCCAGATTTATGACGGTGATAACGTGAAAGGTTATGTCATGCCTCTGTTGGATCGTACTTTTGCTCAGACCATGACCGTACTTAACTATACATGGAGGTATTTTTATCAAACAAAGGACAGTGACATTGCGAAGGCATATTGGGATGATACGGATGGGATAGTGCCGGGAATGAAGAATGTGATGAAATTCTATCTGCGAGAATTTCCCGAACTGCAGCAAATGGTAGAAGATGGGAAACTGACCCCGGATGCATTTCACGAAAATCCGGCATCGGTATTGCCTTTGATGAATCGCATGTATAATCCTGAAGTCACCAAAGGTAAGAAGTGATATAGTCCTTGCAGGATGTAAGTAATGACGCGCATCTTTTATTACACGAAGGTGCATGACGAACACTCCCCTTTAATATGCATATATATCATTTACTTATATCATTTACTTTTTTGTGGCATTTGATAGATAATTATAATTGATTTTAATTTGGAATTATTAGAGCGTTGTTGTAATTTTGCACTCCGTAAATTTATAAATTGACTATTAATAATCGGTTGGCGATTTTTATGTGTCGGGTTTAAAAGCGGAACATGAAATTGCAATAGATGAACGCTTTATAATAATGAAGGGAAATAAATACTCGTCGCTGTGGTGGCTTCTTGCTCTGGCCCTCGCCGTTGTGGTCGTAATAGCGATGATCGATGATATTAAAATAGGGGAGTGGACTGTAAAGAAAGCTCCCGTTGCCGATTTTCTGTTTAAGGAGAAGACGGAAAAGGCTCTTACAGATTCTATTGAAAAGGATAGCATCGGACTGGCAGAGAAACCTGTCGAAATTAAGACCGATTCTCTACCTCAATCATTATTCATTTTCGGAGATTCAATGACATTTAACCTTGCGCTGCGTCTGGCTCAGTATGCGAAGGAAAATGGCCATACTATTCATTCGGTTAACTGGGATTCAAGCAACACTAAAATCTGGGCCGAAAGCGATACACTCGATTATTACATTAATCTTTATCGTCCCACTCACATATTTATTTCATTGGGTAGCAACGAGTTGTATTTTAAAGATCCCTATTCGCGCGCACCTTACGTCAAGACTATCCTTTCGAAAATTGATACTATCCCGTACGTGTGGATTGGTCCTCCGAACTGGAAAGAAGATACCGGCATAAACAATATGCTTGATGAAATGTGCGCTCGCGGTTCATTCTTCCGGTCGGAAGGAATGGAGTTCAAGCGTAAGAAAGACAATATTCACCCCACACGGGAAAGCTCGGCTTTGTGGATAGACAGTATAATGCGCTGGCTTCCAAAATCTAATCACCCGTTTGTGGCAAATATGCCGCCGGATTCAATAAAGAAGTCGAATCCGAACATCGTTTTTCTTAAGGCTCTCAATAAATAGTCATCACTCAGCTTTGATTATTAGAATTCATGTTTTCTGAAATTATACATAATATAACTGAGAATTCGGATCTCGTAATCCATAATCTACTTAGTCTTTTTCAATACGACCCCACAGCGCCCATGCTGTTCTCAAGCGGATTGTTTTGGATCCTGTTTCTGATTTTTATTCCGGTTTACGCGTTGCTTAAGAAGAGCCGTGCGAAAATGATTGTTTTCGTGGTTCTCTTCTCCCTCTTTTTCTATTATAAGTCGAGCGGACTTTTCTTCCTTATGCTCATGGCAACATCTTTTGTCGATTGGATTGTTTCCAAGATGATCATAAAGGTAGAGAGCAAAAACGCTAAGAGGGCGTTGATGTGGTTTTCCATAATATTATCGCTTTCCATATTGGCTTATTTCAAATACGCCAATTTTTTCCTGTGGAACTGGAATCAGATGGTGAAAGGAAACTTCCAGCCTCTCGACATCATTCTCCCGGTTGGTATTTCGTTCTATACCTTCCAGTCTATCTCATACGTTGTCGATGTATATAAGGAAAAGATTCAACCCACACGCACATGGCTTGAGTATCTCTTCTTTTTAAGTTTCTTCCCGGCTCTTGTTGCCGGACCTATCGTCCGGGCAGACTATTTCCTCCCTCAGGTGGAGAAGAATGAGGAGGCAACTAAGGATGAGATATATGCCGGATTCTGGCTGATAATAGTAGGTGTCGTAAAAAAAGCACTGATTGCCGATTATATCTCCCAATTTAACGATTTAATATTTAATGATCCCGAACTTTACACCGGTGTGCAGACACTGATGGGAGTTTTAGGCTACACAATGCAGATATATTGTGACTTCTCCGGCTACTCGGATATGGCAATCGGTATCGCGCTAATTATGGGATTCAAGCTGGGGATTAACTTCGATTCTCCATATCAAAGCAAAAATCTCACCGAATTCTGGCGCAGATGGCATATTTCGCTCTCATCATGGCTCAGGGACTATGTCTATATTCCGTTAGGGGGTAATCGCAAAGGTACTGTGATGACTTACGTCAACAACTTCCTCACGATGCTCATCGGCGGTTTGTGGCATGGCGCTGCATGGAAATTCATTTTCTGGGGCGCTATGCACGGTATTGGTCTGGCTGTTCATAAAGCATGTAAACCGATTCTGAAAAAAATCCCGGATAATTTCTTATTTACATTTATATTCTGGGCTATGACATTTATATATGTGTCTTTGCTATGGGTATTTTTCAGAGCGGCAAGTTTTGAAGACTCTGTATTAATAATAAAGAATATATTTGTAGATTTCTACTGGAATCAGATCCCACAGTTCTTTGAAGCGCGCAAAATATGGTGCATAATGATGATTGCACTCTTTATTTTCCATTTTGTGCCTCAACGTTGGGCGGATTTGTGTCAGCAGGCGTTTGTGAAGAGTCCGTGGATACTGAAACTGCTAATTTTTCTCGGAGTGGTGCAGCTTGTAATAGAATTTATGTCGGAAGAAGTGGCTCCATTTATCTACTTCCAATTTTAGTATTCCGCAATTAATATTTGTTAACATTTTAATACAAATTTTTATCTGACATTAATTCAGGCGATTATAATATAAATCATATTTTAGTTGGGATTTTTTTGCTGAAAAATTTGCACAGCGTAAAAATTTGTTATAACTTTGCAACCGCAAACGAGAAAACAAGTGTTG